>JACDCN010000215.1 GCA_013817555.1 Actinomycetota bacterium | reverse complement strand
GGGAGATCGAGTCGTAGAGATCGGTCGGGACCGATCCGACCGACTCGCGTCGTCCTCGTGCTTTCCCTGCTGCGGCCAGCCACCGTCGTCTGACCCAGTTCTGACCCAGAGACCGCACGAGACCCCTCGCGGGGTCTCGGTACGTCGGAAAACAGCATGAAACTGGAGCGGAAGCGACGGGACTCGAACCCGCGACCTCCGGCGTGACAGGCTTGTTCCAACGAAGCAACGATTGCCGGCTCCTAAGCCCTGATTTGGGCATGATTGCGTAGGGTGTTTTTCAGGCGTTTGCTGCCCTTCTGCTGCCCAGGATCCGCGAGCCCGCCCCAGGAAGCCTGGATTTGTGGCCAAGTTGGCGAGCGTGCTCGCAGTCCGGTTGCCAGTAGCCGTTGCCGTGGTTGCGACCGCGACGCAACCCTGCAGGCTCTGGCCGAGCACGCCGTCGCGGACAGCGAGCAGAGCTCACCTATCGGAGGACGGAGGAGGGCATCAATGCCTGTGCCACGATCTCGAGCATTGCTTCGGCGTCGAAGGGCTTCTCGATTAAGGTTATGGCGCCTGCGGCGAGTGCTCGTTCGCGTGCCTCTGGGGCGGTTCGGGCGCTGATGACGATGATCGGGATGCTTTGGAGGGCTGGGAAGTGTTGGAGGCGTTCCATGACCGAAAATCCGTCGCCGGCGGGAAGGCCGATGTCGAGCAGGATCAGGTCCGGGATGGTCTTGCGGATGAGGCTGACCGCGCTCATGCCGTCATGAGCGAACAACGTGTCGTAGCCGCTGGCGCGTAGCTCGAGGTCGAGCAAGGCGCGAATGTCGGCATCGTCCTCGACAATGACGATGGTCTTGGGCATGCGCTTGTTATCGGCCGGTTGCGGCGTCATGTTTAGTGGGTCCTCACGCCGCGAGGTGCTCGGCTGGCGCGAGCGGAATCGTGACCGTGAAGGTCGTGCCGGCGCCTTCGCTGCTCGTCACGGCGATCGTGCCACCGTGGAGGTCGATGATCGTCTTCACGATCGACAGACCGAGGCCGCTGCCCTGGATTTCTCTGCTTGTCGCGGTTGACGCGCGGAAGAAACGTCGGAAGAGCTGATGTTGTTCGGCTTCGGGAATGCCGATCCCGTTGTCCTTGATGGTCACACTCGCGGTGGGGCCGTTGGCGATCAGATCGACGCGAACGTGTCCCCCCGGCGGGGTGAACTTTATGGCGTTGGCGATGAGGTTGTCGAGTACCTGAGTCAGTCGCAGCCGGTCCGCGACGACGGTCACGAGAGCTGATGCGGTCACTCGCAGCTCGATTCCTTCGTTGTCGGCGTGCGGCCGGGCCGATTCGACTGCGTCCTTGACGAGGGCGTCCAGGGCTACGAGTTCCGGCTCGAGCTGGAGCTTTCCCGCATCGGCCTTGGCAGCGGTGAGGAGGTCGCTGACAAGTCCGACGAGGCGTCTCGCATTGCGCTCGACCACCTCGAGCAACTGGTGCTGCTCCGGGGCCAGCACTCCGGCTCGCCCGCGCTTCAGCGCACTGACGTACCCGATGATCGATGTCAACGGGGTTCGCAGCTCGTGCGAGACGAGCGCGACGAACTCGTCCTTGAGCCGGTCGAGGTCGCGCAGCTCGTCGTTGCTTCGGGCTAGCTGCTCGTTGGACAGCGCAAGCCGAGCCCGATGATCCGCGAGCCGCCATACCATCATGGCCGCAATCACCGCAGCGACCCCAAAACCGACAAAGAGGAGCCACGGAATGAGCGTTGTCGCCCCGCTGACCGGCGCGAGCAGCTGTCCTTTCGGGACCGACACGACGAGAGACCACGGCGTCCCGACAACAGGGTGGCGCCCGAAGGCGCGTGCTTCGCCGTTGCGCCGATAGAACCCACTGGCGCGGTCCTCGACGGCAGCGGCGAGGTTTGGATCGGCTGCTCTCAGGTCGGTCGTGTCAGCCGCCCCTTGGGGCTCGCGGAGCAAAAGCGCGCCGCTGCGGTCGACCAGTGAGAGCTCCGCCCCGCTGAAGGGGAGCGCGTTCGAGAGGTAGGCGTCGAGCGCCGTTCCTCCGATCCCGAACGCGCCACTGAACACCCGTCGGCCATGCGCTGTCTCGAATGGAGTGGCGAAGCCGACGACCGGCGTTCCGCGTGAGGCGGATGCCACGACGTTCGACACGGTCGGCTTCCCCCGCAGCGCAGAGCGCAGGTGCGGATAGCGGGAGCCGATCTCGGTGCCGAGGATCGAGGGCTTCGGCGGCCAGACCTGGAGCAGGCGACCGTTCCGGTCGAGCAACACCGCCGCCTGAAATCCGAGCGCTTCGACGACGCCGCGAAACTGGCGCTCGCTCACCTCTCGACCCGCCAGAGATGCCTCAGCCAGCCGCCGTTCGGCCCTCAACACCGAGGTCGCATATGACTGCGCGAAGCTTGCCCCCAGCGCGTTCCGAAGCACGAAGCGCTGCTCCAGCTGACTGCGAGCTTCGCGTTGGCTGCGCACCGTCACGAGTGCCAGCCCACCCATCAGCACGATAATCAGCAGCCCGGCTCCAACCGCTCTCCGACTTCGCCGGCTCACGCCGGGACCATCGGCAGCCGCATGGGCCCACTTGAGGCGCCCAGCCGATCGAAGGCAGCGAAGGCCGCGTCCGAGGCGCACCCGCGGCGCAAGGAGGTAGCGAAAGTACGCCCGGCGCGAGTCCACCAGATTTCGGGTCAAGCGGCAGGAGCGGGCAGAAGTTCGAGCGCTGCGCCAGCGCGGGAGCTTGATCGCCTCGCAGCCTGACTCTCGCGGCGACACGCCTCGGCGAACGCCGACGCGCCTGAGCAACCATCATCACGGATGGGGTCGGCACCAGCCGCGATGGGCGCGCGTCGGGCGTCGATCTCCACCTCGTTCACTGTCCGGCCCGACAGCAGCGGGCTGACCCGGGTCACCGAGTTCGGTCCCGGCGAGGAGCGAGCCAGCCAGCCGACCTGGACGTCGGACGGCCGGATCATCTTCACCCACAGCACGGGGGCTGCTGACGAGAAGGGGAACATCGCCTTCATCAACCCCGATAGCTACGTCAAAACGTTGATTTGGCTTCTCGCCAGGCTTGCGAGGGGGTCCTTGCCCAGGACGCGGTAGCCCGCGTCCGAGAGTGCCTCAAACCACTCGCGGTAGTGGATCGGCGAGCCATCCGCAGCTGTCTCACGCAAGACGGCCAGAGCCACCTCGCGCAGACGCTCGCCCCGAAGCTCCTCGTCGAGCTCGCACATCGCGACTTGGGGGACAAGTCCGAGCATCTCCTCGAGGTCATGGAGGAGTCGCGCGAGCGAGTCCGCCTCCTCCCTAGCGCGGGCCGCGAGGGTGCCGAAGTGCTCGACGCGCTCCTGGGCCTCGGCTTGTCGCGCGGCGAGTTCTTGTCGCTCCGCGCTTGCGGCTGCGAGAAAGCTGCCGGAGAGCGGTCCGGGCGAAGACACGAGCTGACTCGATGCCGAGCGGCGGATGTACCTACACGGATCAGCTCAGAACGGGTCCGAATGCGAGCACGAGTCGAAGGACTCGCCGTCCGCTCGCAGGCCGTCCAGCCCTCGCCTTCGACGTGCCGGCGGTCGCAGAGCCCGCGAAGCCTCCGGAGCTGACCGAGAAGTTCTGCGTCCGGTGCGCGTAGGCCATCGCCTGCGGGTCGACGTGGTTGACCGCCCCGCATCGCCCGCCGGGAAGCGGTCCGCCGATTTCACGCTCGGCGCACACGTGAGGGCACCCGGCTCGTGACGAGCACGCGGAGACCGCTCGAAACCGCGAGTACAGTGCTGGCGGCCGGAGCCGCCTCTAGCTTCAGGCGCCGCGGCAACGGCGTCGGCCGCCCGCCGCTAACCCATCTCGATCTCAACCGGGAGGCCGAGCCGGCCCATTGCGCGGAGATGGAGGGTGTGCGAGCGCAGCGCAGCTCTGAGCGACGGCTGCGACGAGTAGCGGATTCCGTGCTTGACGCAGTTGCGCTGCACGATCTCGGCGATCTTGGGGTAGTGCGTGTGCGGCAGAAGCGGGAACAAGTGATGCTCGATCTGGAAGTTGAGGCCACCGAGCGCCCATGTGAGCACCGGGTTGCGGGGACAGAAGTCGACGGTCGATTCGACCTCGTGCACGGCCCAGACCGGCCGTCTGGCACGCGCCTGCTCGGCCGAAGTGAACGAGGCTTCCTCGACGCAGTGTGCGAGTTGAAACGTCGTTGCCATGATCAGGCTCGTGATCATCGCGAAACCGAGGTAGGCGACCAGCACGGCCCACCAGGGGTACACGAGCAGCGGGATCGCGATCGCCCACGTGACGAAGATCGCCT
>JACDCN010000214.1 GCA_013817555.1 Actinomycetota bacterium | reverse complement strand
CGCTCGTCCCAGGCCCGCCGGTACCCGGGTAGAACGGCCACTGATGGATCGATACGAAGAGCACGGACTGGTCCCCGCGGAAGATCGCCTCGGTCCCATTCCCGTGATGAACGTCGAAGTCGACGATCGCGAGGCGCTGCGCGCCCATCTCGGATTGCGCGTGGCGAGCGGCGACTCCGACGTTGTTGAAGATGCAGAAACCCATGGCGCATCCCTCGAGCGCGTGATGCCCCGGCGGCCGGACGAGCGCAAAGCCCTCCTGCTCGACG
The DNA here is from genome assembly GCA_013817555.1 of Actinomycetota bacterium. Lineage (GTDB taxonomy): Bacteria > Actinomycetota > Thermoleophilia > Gaiellales > Gaiellaceae > GMQP-bins7. Next base: position 4,046 of record JACDCN010000214.1, on the reverse strand, counting down.
GCACGCATCGCGCAACCTGCGGCAAGCAACGCAGCCTCCCAGGTCGTCGGGCCGGCGTACGTGTCTGCATCGAGCCAGGTTTCTGCCTCTATCGACTCGACGGCCTGCACATAGTCACCGGAGTGCACCGACTCGATCTCCTCGCGCGTCGCCGGTTCGCCTGCGACGAATCCCGGAAAGCTCTCGAGCAGCCGGACGAGTCGCTCCGGATTCTCGGCGTGAATGTGACCCACAGGCGAATGCAGCTGCGCCAGCGACGGATGGCTGATCAGCTCGATGACGCAGCCTCCTCGAACCTTCCTGCGAGCCCGTTCATTCCCAGCTCCCGCGCGTGGGCGGCTGCAGCGCCCCAATCCGGATCCACGTCGGGCAATGAGGGGAGAGGCGCGGCGCGGTCGAGAGTGGCGATCTTCCGGTAGAGGCGGAGCGCCTCGGCTTCGGCCGCGAAGCGGCCTTCACCCAGCATCGCGTCCAGCGACCCGTACTGGGCAAGCAAGTCGGCTGCCTTCTTCGGCCCGATCCCACGGGCTCCGGGAATGCGATCGGACGGATCGCCGCGCAACGCAATGAAGTCGGGCACTTGTTCCGGGTCGACCGCATAGCGCTCGCGAACCTCCGCGGGCCCAATGCGCGCGGGCGCCTCGCCGCGCACGGGTTGCAGGATCGTGGTCTTGGCGCTCGCAAGCTGGAAGGCATCGCGATCCGAGGTCGCCACGAGCACCGTTCCGCCTGCTCCCTCCTCAGTCGCCACCGCGGCCCCGAGGAAGTCGTCCGCCTCGTAGCCCGGCGCCTTCGCATAGGCGAGCCCGGACGACGCGACGAGGGCAGGAAGAAGATCGAGCTGCGCGAGGAGCTCGGCGTCGAACTCGCGGCCCGACTGGTACGCGGCGAGCGCCTCGTGGCGATACGTCGGCACGTCGAGCGTGTCCCAGGCGGCGAGCACCGTACGCGGGCGCTCTCCCTGCCAGAGCCGCACGAGCATCGTTCCAAATCCGAACAGCATGTTCCCTGGCCCGCCATCCGAGCGACGGAGCGTCTTCGGGATCGCGTGGTACGCGCGATGCGCGAAGGAGTCGCCGTCGATGACGAGGAGCGGGTTCACCCGAGGGATGCTTCGAGCTCGGCGATTGCGCTCCGAAGCCGGTCGGTCGCGATCTGCGCGCCCTCCGCTGGCAAGAGATCTCTGAGATCGCCGAGCTCGACTGCTGCTCCGAACCGAACGCGCACCGGCCCGAGCCGGCCAAGGCGATCGGTTCCCGAGATCCCGACAGGAACGAGCGGAACCCCAGCCTCGAGCGCGATCCGCGCAGCGCCCGTGTGCCAGCGGGCCTCGTGCTTCTTGCGCAGCCCCTTCAGCCGCCGCGTCCCCTCGGGAAACATGACCACGGCGTGCCCGTCGCGGCAAAGAGCGATTGCAGTCGCAATTGCCTCCTCATCCCGCTCTCCGCGCCGCACGGGAAACGCGCCTGCTGCGGTGATGATCTTCCCGAGCGGAAACCAGAAGAGCTCGGACTTCGCCATAAAGCGGAGGAAGCGCCGGGGAAAGAGCGGAATCCCGAGCGGCCACGGGTCGAAGTTGGACGAGTGGTTCGCCGCAAGCACGAGTCCGCCCTCTCGCGGAACGTGCTCGACCCCCACGGCCCGATGCCGAAAGACCGTCTTCAGCACCGGCCAGCTGAGAGCCGCGACAGCGAAGTAGAGCCAGCTGGGGCGGGGCGGCTTGGGCACGAGCGCCAGTATCGCGGGATTGCGCAGACGGGCTACTCGTCTAAGGTGTCGCGCCGATGGGAAAGAGATTGGTCATCGTGGAGAGCCCGGCGAAAGCGCGGACGATCGCGGGCTACCTCGGCAAGGACTTCACGGTCGAATCGAGCATCGGACACATCCGAGACCTGCCCGATCGCGCATCGGACGTGCCTGAAGCCCTGCGCAAGCGGTTCGGCGCCCTTGGCGTCGATGTCGACAAGGAATTCGAGCCCTACTACGTCGTCGACGCGAAGAAGAAGAAGGTCGTCACCGAGCTGAAGAAGCACCTGAAGGATGCCGACGAGCTCCTGCTCGCGACCGATGAGGATCGCGAAGGCGAGGCGATCGCATGGCACCTCGTCGAGGTGCTGAAGCCGAAGGTTCCCGTCCGTCGCATGGTTTTCCACGAGATCACCCGCGAGGCAATAGGGCGAGCGCTCGAGGACACACGTCTCATCGACCAACGCCTCGTCGACGCTCAGGAGACCCGCCGGATCCTCGACCGCCTGTACGGCTACGGAGTCTCGCCCGTCCTGTGGAAGAAGGTCACGCGAGGACTCTCGGCGGGCCGGGTGCAGTCTGTCGCCACGCGGCTCGTCGTCCAGCGTGAACGCGAACGAATCGCATTCGTCTCGGCCGAGTACTGGGACATTGCCGCGAGCTTCGACCCCGGCTCGTTCGACGCTCGTCTTGTGACCGTCGATGGCCGGCGCGTGGCGCTGGGCCGTGATTTCGCGTCGGACGCGACGCTCCGCGAGGAGACGCTCGTCCGGCTGGACGAGGAAGGCGCGCGCGGGCTCGCAGCGCGCCTCGAGGGCGCGGCGTTCAGCGTCCGAACATCGGAGGAAAAGCCGTACCGGCGCCGCCCGGCGGCGCCTTTTCGGACGGCCACGCTCCAGCAGGAGGCGAGCAGAAAGCTCCGCTTCTCTGCCCAGACGACGATGCGCGTCGCCCAGCGGCTGTACGAGTCCGGCCACATCACCTACATGCGAACCGACTCGACGACACTCTCCGAATCGGCACTCGCAGCCGCTCGCACACAGGTGCGCGAACTGTTCGGCGACGACTACGTGCCCGAGAAGTCGCGCACGTATGGACGCGCGGTCGCGAACGCCCAGGAGGCCCACGAGGCGATCCGTCCCGCAGGGGACACCTTCCGGACGCCCGACGAGCTGAAAGGCGACCTGTCCCGCGACGAGCACGGCCTTTACGACCTGATCTGGAAGCGGACACTCGCTTCGCAGATGGAGGACGCGCGCGGGCAGACGGTCTCGCTCCGCATCGGCGCGATGTCAACCGACGCTGAGAATGTCGAGTTCACGGCATCCGGCACCGTGCTCACGTTCCGCGGCTTTCTCGCCGCGTACGAGCCCGGTCGCGACGAGCCTTCAGACGACGACGAGGAGCGGCGCCTCCCGCAACTCGCGGTCGGACAGGACGTGACGGTTCTCACGCTGGAGCCCGAGGGCCATTCGACGACTCCGCCACCGCGCTACACGGAGCCGACGCTCGTGAAGGCGCTCGAGGATCGCGGCATCGGGCGACCCTCGACCTACGCGGCGATCCTCTCGACCATCCTCGATCGCGGGTACGTGTTCAAGAAAGGCACGGCGCTCGTCCCGACCTTCCTCGCGTTCGCAGTCGTGAACCTGCTCGAACGCCACTTCCAACAGCTCGTGGACTTCGACTTCACGGCGCGCATGGAGGACGACCTCGACCGGATCGCGTCCGGCGACGAGGAGCGCGTGGCATGGCTCAAACGCTTCTACTTCGGCGATGGGGACGACCCGGGCCTCCATCATCTGGTCACCGAGCACCTGGACGAGATCGACGCGCGCGCCGTGAACTCGATCGCAATTCCGAGAAGCGAGGCGGTGGTGCGAGTCGGACGCTATGGGCCGTACCTCGAGCTCGGCGACGCCCGCGCCAGCCTGCCCGGCGACCTCTCTCCCGACGAGCTGACTGCCGAGAAGGCCGAGGAGCTTCTCGCGCAGCCCGACAACCGTCCGCTGGGACAAGACCCGGAGACCGGGCACGAGATCGTCGCCCGCTCGGGGCGCTACGGCCCGTACGTCACTGAGGTCCTCCCCGAAGGCGCCGAGGAGAAACCCAGAACGGCATCTCTCTTCTCCTCGATGTCCCCGGAGAGCGTTTCGCTGGACGACGCGTTGCGTCTGCTCACGTTGCCGCGAGTCGTCGGAACCGTTGACGGCGAGGACGTTACGGCACAGAACGGACGCTATGGGCCGTACGTGAAGAGAGGCTCGGAGTCGCGCTCGCTCGACACCGAAGAGCAGCTC
>JACDCN010000025.1 GCA_013817555.1 Actinomycetota bacterium | reverse complement strand
GATCAGCTCGGCGGCCTTGCGGCTCTTCGCGAAGCAGATCGTCCGAAGGCCGCGCGAGGTGAGCTGCGACATGAGTCGGGACGCGTCCCCGAGCGCGCTCGCACGCAGACCGAGCTCGGGGTCGAGCAGCGGCGGGTTCCAGATGACGACCTCGCGCTCGGCCTTCGGCGACGTATCGCTCTCGACGACGCTGGCGGGCTCGCCAGTCAGCGCCTCCGCGAGCTCACCCGCGTTCGCGATCGTCGCCGAGGCGAGCAGGAACTGCGGTTCGGCCTCGTAGATGCGCGCGAGCCGCCGTAGCCGGCGTAGGACGTTTGCCACGTGCGAGCCGAAGACGCCGCGGTACACGTGCGCCTCGTCCACGACGACGTAGCGGAGGTTGTGCAGGACGTCGCCCCAGCGGTCGTGGTGCGGGAGGACGCCGACGTGGAGCATGTCCGGGTTCGTAAGGATCAAGTTCGACCACTTGCGGATCTGCCAGCGCCGCTCGCCCGGGGTGTCGCCGTCGTAGATCGCGGGCTTGAGACCCTTGAGCCGAAGTTCGGTCAGCGCTCGCGCCTGGTCCTGCGCGAGTGCCTTCGTGGGGTAGAGGTAAAGCGCCCGCGTCTTCGGCTCGCGCGCGATCGCGTCGAGGACGGGGAGGTTGAACGCGAGCGACTTCCCAGACGCGGTACCCGTCGTGACGACGACGTTCTCGCCGCGCTGCGCAGCCTCCCAAGTCTCGGCCTGGTGCCGGTAGAGCGAGGTGACGCCGTTTGCGACAAGAGCCGAGACGACGCGGGGATCGAGGTCGTCAGGAAGCGCCTCGCTTCGCGCGTCGCGGGCGAGCTCGACACCGAAGTACGCGATCTCCTCGCCCTCGAGCAGGTCGGCCCAGGTTGCAGCGACATCGGTTGCCACGGAGCCCAGTGTCGCAGTCGCACTCCCGTTCTCTGATCGGCAGGTTTCGCTACGCGAGCGGGACCTAGCCCCGTTGGTAGGAACACCGCCACCGCGGGAACTCGATCGAATCTGGCCATCCAGCGGTACCACCCCGCGACGACGAACGGCGGCTTGTGTTCCGAGCCAATGTCAATCTCATAGCTGTGATTCGCGAAGGCCAGGACTTGCACGAAGGGGAACCGTCGAGACCAGGTCGCGCACGAGTACCGGCTCTTCGTCCAGGGTTGATTTTCACCTTCGCAGGCGCTTCGGCAATCGATGTACCAAAGCTTGGTTACTCGAGGAACGACGCGAAGGTCTGCTCGTAATGCGAACGCGAGTGGGCGCCGTAGATCGTCAGACAGGTGTCGCCGGCGCGGAACAGCATCACCGTCGGCAAAGAGAGGATGCCGTAGCGGCCAGAGACGGCGAGGTTCTCGTCCACGTTCATGCGTACGAGACGGACGCGGCCTTCGTGCTCTGAAGCGATCGCGAGCAGGTGCGGCTCGATCGCCTTGCACGGCTTGCACCACGGCGCCCAGAAGTCGACGATCACGGGTACCGGCGAGGCGAGCACCTCGTCCGCGAACGTCCTGTCGGTGACCTCGTCCACACGTCCAGCCTAGATCGACGAGACGGGCGGAGGCGGTCGGGCTTCACCCCGACCGCGATATTGGATCTCGAGCGAACAACCCTGACCCCTAGAGCTGCCCGGTCAGCGCGCGCAGGCGGAGCAGCGGCACTTTCCAGATTGCCTCGGCAACGATCGAGCTGGTCATCTTCGAGTCACCTGCCCGCCGCTCGACGAAGCGGATCGGGACCTCCTGTATGCGCAGCCCTTTCCGCAGCACGCGGTATGTCGTCTCGATCTGGAACGCGTAGCCGTGCGTCGAGAGCGCGTCGAGGTCGATCGCTTCGAGCGTCGCGCGGCCGAAGCACTTGAAGCCGCCTGTGAGGTCACGCACGCGCACGCCGAGGAGCACCTGCGCGTAGACGCAGCCGCCGCGCGAGACGAAGCGCCGGAGTAGGCCCCAGTTCTCGGTTCCGCCTCCCTCCACGTAACGCGAGCCGAGAACGAGATCCGCGTCCACCGCTGCGGCGATCAATCGCGGCACGTCGCTGGGGCTGTGCGAGAAGTCGCAGTCCATCTCGAGAACGAGCTCAGTGTCGCCCGCAAGGAGGTGGCGGAACCCTGCTATGTACGCCGGGCCTATTCCCTCTTTCCGCTCGCGATGCAGCACCGAGACCCACCCCAGCTCGCCCGCCAGGCGATCCGCGATCTCGCCCGTCCCGTCCGGCGAGCCGTCGTCAATGATGAGAACACCGTCGCGCGACGTATCCAGCACCCCCCCGAGCGCGCGCACCATCGCCTCCAGGTTCTCGCGCTCGTTGTACGTGGGGAGGCAGACGACCGCGCGAGGCACCTCCGTATCATCGCGGCATGGCGAAGACGCTGCCCCGGAACGCAGAACTCGCCGACCAGCTCGACCTCCTCGCGGACATCTCCGAGATCCTCGCGGAGGAGTCGTTCAAGGTCATCGCGTACCGCCGCGCCGCCGCGCGTATCCGGGAGACACCCTCTCCCGTCGCCGAGCTCGCGCTCGCCGGACGCGCGACCGACCTCCCGGGGATCGGGAAGACGATCGAGCAGAAGGTCGTGGAGATCGTCAACGACGGGGAGATGCACGCGCTCACGAGACGTCGCGAGCGTGTCCCGGTGGGCGTGGTCGACTTTCTGCGACTCCCAGGCGTGGGGCCGAAAACCGCCGCCCGGATCTGGACCGAGCTCGGAGTCACCACCCTCGACGGCCTCAAGATCGCTGCCGAGGACGGGCGGCTACGCGACCTCTCGGGCCTCGGTCAGAAGAGCGAGGAGAAGATCTTGAAGGCGCTCGACGCCGGCGCGGGAGAGCAGGTGGAGCCGCGACGGCTGCTCGGGGTCGGGCTGCCGGCAGTCCGCCGCGCCGTTGAGGAGCTCCAGGCTCATCCTGCAGCGATCGCCGTCTCCGAGGCCGGGAGCGTCCGGCGACGCAGGGAAACCGTGCGCGATCTCGACCTGATCGCGACCTCGTCCGACGCGCCTGTGCTGATCGCGGCGTTCTGTGAAGGATCCTGGGTCAGGGACGTCGCCGCCCGCGGGCCCACGAAGGCGACCGTCGTCGGACACGACGAGCTCCGCTTCGACCTGCGCGTCGTGCCGCCCGAGTGCTACGGCAATGTGCTTCAGCACTTCTCGGGCTCGAAGGACCACAACATCGCGCTCCGGGAGGACGCGCAGCGCCGCGGGCTGTCCATCTCGGAGTACGGGGTAACGGTCGTGGAAACCGGCGAGGTCGTCACCCACGCGACTGAGGAGGAGCTCTACGACTACCTCGGCTACGCCTTCATCCCGCCCGAGCTGCGCGAGAACGACGGCGAGTTGGCGGCAGCTCGAAAGGGCATCCTGCCAAAGTTCGTCGAGCTCTCCGACCTCCGCGGCGAGATGCATTGCCACTCGACGTGGTCATCGGACGGGAAGAACTCGATCGAGGAGATGGCCTTGGAGTCGAAACGCCGCGGCTACACGTACCTCTGCCTGACCGACCACTCCCACTACCTGCGCGACGGGCGGATGGAGGCGCAGTGGGTGGAGATCGACGCCGTGAACACGCGTGTGAAGCCGTTCCGCGTGCTGCGCGGGGTCGAGGTGAACATCCGGGCCGATGGCTCGCTCGACGTCGACGAGGACGTGCTCGCCGAGCTCGACTGGGTCGTCGCGTCTGTGCACACCGCGTTCGAGCGCAGCCCGACAGAGCGCATCCTGGGTGCGATCGACAACCCGCATGTCGATTGCATTGGGCACCTCACGGGCCGACGGATCCTGAAGCGCACCGGCGCCGAGGTCGACATCGAGCTAATCGTCGAGCGTGCCGCGGAGCAAGGAACCGCGCTCGAGATCAACTCTCAGCCCGATCGTCTCGACATGCGCGACACGCACGCGCGGCTGGCGGGCGAGGCCGGGGTTCTGATTCCGATCACGACTGACGCCCACTCCATCACGGCACTCGGTTACGGCGAGCTCGGCATCGGGCTCGCGCGGCGCGCGTGGTTGACCAAGGAGAAGGTGTTGAACACGCGCTCGTGGGCGCAGATCGCAAAGATCCGGAAGTGAGCCTGAGAGACGACGGCGCGGCTGCGGTCGAATGGGTCGCCTCCTACCTCGAGCGCGTCAACGAGTTGCCCGTCCTCTCTCAGGTCGAGCCGGGAGACATCCGCGCGGCACTTCCCTCCTCACCGCCGGACGAGCCCGAGCCCTTCTCAGCCGTGCTCCGCGACCTCGACTCCGTGCTCCTGCCCGGACTCACGCACTGGCAGAGCCCCCGCTTCTTCGCATACTTCGCCACGACCGCATCCGAGCCGGGAGTCCTCGCGGAGCTTCTGATCGCGGGACTGAACCAGGTCGGGATCCTTTGGCGCACGTCTCCCGCGTTGCAGGAGCTCGAAGAGGTGACGCTCGAGTGGCTCGGGCAGCTCCTCGGGTTGCCCGCCGAGTTCCACGGGCACATCGAGGATACGGCCTCGACCGGAGTGCTCTCGGCGCTTGCAGTCGCCCGCGCACTGCGCCCAGGTCGCCGAGTTGTTCTCTGCTCCGAGCACACGCACTCCGCCGCCGACAAGGCCGCAAGACTGCTCGAGCTCGAGCTCCGCAAAGTCCCGGTCGACGACGCGTTCAGGCTGCGCCCCGAGCTGCTCGAGCTCGACGACGCGTGCGCGGTCATAGCCACGATCGGGACGACGGGCGCCGCCGCGATCGACCCAATCCCCGAGATCGCGGACGCGTGCGAGGCCGCCGGCGTCTGGCTGCACGTCGATGCGGCCTACGCAGGGTCGGCGGCGGTGTGCCCGGAGCTCCGCCCGCTCTTCGCGGGGTGGGAATGCGCGGATTCGATCGGGGTGAACCCGCACAAGTGGCTCGGCGTGCCGATGGACTGCTCAGCGCTCTGGACGCGACGCTCGGACGACTTCCGGCGCACATTCAGCCTCGTCCCCGAGTTCCTCCAGTCCCCCGACGACGCGGTAAACCTGAGCGAGCTCTCGATTCCGCTCGGGCGGCGCTTCCGCGCTCTCAAGCTGTGGGCGGTGCTCCGCTGCTTCGGTCGCTCAGGCCTCGAAGAGCGGATCCGCGAGCATGTGCGGCTGGCGACGCTCTTCGAAAAGTGGGTACGGGACGAGCCCGGATGGGAGATCGTCGCGCCCCGGTACTTCTCGCTCGTGTGCTTCCGCCGCGAGGGAACCGACGAGGACAACGAGCGCCTCCTGGACCAGGTCAACGCATCCGGCAAGGTGTTCCTCTCTCATTCGCGCCTCGCCGACCGCTACTCGCTGCGGCTCGCGATCGGGAACTTCCGTACTACCGAGGACGACGTACGCCTGGCGTGGGAGGTGCTCAGGCGCGAGGCTTCGCCGCTCTGAGGTAGATCCGCGTGGCGCGAAAGACCCGCCCGCCGTCTTCCGTCGTGCTGGCCTTCCCCGCCGCGAGAAGTCCCTGTGGATCGAGAACCGCCAGTGCAAGGTCATCGTTGCTCGTCCCGGTGGGCTTCAGGTCGAGATCCGAGAAGGTGAACCGCGCCCGTCCGTTCAACCGTGCCGCCCGCACCGAGAAGCACGGTGCCCGAATGCAACGCACACCGGTGTCTCGTAGGCGGTAGAAGTCGCCCTTGGCAGGCCCGCCGACGGGCTTCCAGACCTCGGCGACTAGGAGCACGCCGAGCTTGCCGAAGCTCGGGAACTCCTGCGCCTCGTGCTCGGCGCGCACGAGCGCTTCTTCCGGCACGTTTACGGACAGCGGTCGTCGAGCCTCGTCCACGGACTTGGCGACATAGCAGCGCGGTCGCAGCGCTCCGTCGCTGCAGCGCGTACGCGCACGGTTCGCGAGCGCGACCCAGTAGCCGCCGCAGAGCGGGGAAGGGCAAAGGCGCGGATCGCCCCGCACCACGTAGAACGATGATCCAACTGCCGCCGGGTCACTCGACGCCGGACCCGCGAGTCCCAGCACAGCGCCAAAGCTGAAAAGCGCGACAACCATTGCCCGGCAGGTCATGTCCATACGATAGGCCGCGTGCGTTTGATCGCCATCGGCATCGTGGCGGGGATCTTCTCCGCCCTTCTCGGTGTCGGCGGCGGGCTCATCGCGGTGCCGTTGCTCGTTCTCTTCACGCAGCTCCCCGAACGCGTTGCCACGGCGACGTCGCTGGGGGCGATCGGGATCACAGCCCTCGCGGGAGTGGTCGCCTACGCGTACCGTGGGGAAGTGAACTTCGAGTATGCGGCGCTCGTCGGGCTCCCGGCCGCCGGCGGCGCCTTTCTCGGAACGATGCTGCAGCAGCGGATCAGGACCCAGCATCTGACCTACGGCTTCGCGGTTCTCCTCACCGGGGTCGGCGTCTGGCTCCTGGTCTCGTGACGACGTCCACCATCGTCCTCGGAATCGTTCTCGGACTCGCTGCCGGCGTGATGTCCGGTCTCTTCGGAGTGGGGGGAGGGATTCTCTTCGTGCCAACCCTCGTCGCGCTGGGGCTCGGCCAGATCGAGGCGCAGGCGACGTCGCTGCTGGCGATTCTGCCGACGGTCGCAGTCGGCGCGGCCAACCAGCACCGGTACGGGAACCTTCGGCCAAGAACTGCGGTGATCGTCGGAGCTGCTTCGGTGCTGGGAGTGGAGTTCGGCGCAAGAATTGCGACCTCGCTCTCCGAGACCACGCTCAGGCGGTTCTTCGCCGTGCTTCTCTTTGCGGTTGCGATCCAGCTCGTGTGGCGCGCCACACGAGCGCGAGCGCGCTACCCTGATTCGTCGTGATCCGTGTCGTCGTCCTCGCCGGCGCGGCTCTGGCCGTCTCCGCTGCGCTCGCCGCCGCCGCGCCGCCGCCGCAAAGCGCGACCAGCGGCGCGAACGCTGTCCTGCTGCGGATCTCGATCCCCGGCCAGGACAACGTGGCGCTCGGCGAGCTCACCTGGCCCACGAACCTGAGCGCGGATGTGCAGTCGTTCCAGTATCCAGCCGACGGCTCCATCGTCAGTCTCGGCCGCTCGCGCGCAGTCGTATCCGCTCAGACCGGCGAGGCCGCGACCGCTCAGGCGTTGGCTCAGGTGGTCGGGCTCACGCTCTTCGGAGGCGAGATCACCGCCGCGCAGGTGACCGCTTCGACCACAGCTGGAGCCAGTCAGCGGTCGGCCGGCTCCGACGTGTCAGCTTCGGCCGTGCTGGGACTGCGCGCGCTCGGGCAGGACGTCTCCGGATCCGCGGGCTCGACGGCTTCCCTTGCGGACTGGGGCGTGATCTCCGTCCTCTCGCTCCAGAGCGGCAGTCGCCGCGCTGCGCCGCCCGGCGCGCAGGGCACCGTGCTGGCGTTGCGAGTGACGCTGACTACGGCTCATGGCGGGCTGCCGGCCGGAAGCGAGATTCTCGTCGGAAGCGCCCAAGCTATCGCCGTCGCGCAGGTGCCCGCACGGCCTCGCCCGCCGGGAGAGCAGACGCCGCGGCCGACGCCACCCGTCCGCCCTTCGCTCCCCAATGCGCCCGAGCCGGACACCGAGGGTGCGGTTCCGGGCGGGCCGGTTCTCGCCTCGCCGGAGGTCTCGGCGCGGCTCTCATCCGACGGCTACGTGTTCCCAATCTTCGGGACGGCCTCGTTCGGGGACAGCTTCGGCGCCCCTCGACCGGGGATTCCAGGTGGCTGGCATCACGGAGAGGACATCTTCGCACCCGAAGGCGCACCCCTTCTCGCGGTGGCGGACGGCACGATCCACCAGGTTGGCTTCATCAAGCTCGGCGGCTACCGGCTGTGGCTGCGCGACGATCTCGGGAACGACTTCTACTACGCCCACCTCTCCGCGTACTCACCCCTCGCAATCGAGGGCAAGCGCGTGGAAGGGGGTGACGTGATCGGCTTCGTCGGCGACACCGGCGACGCCGATGGAGGGGCGCCTCATCTTCACTTCGAGATCCATCCGGCCGCGATGGCCGGGCTCGGCTACGACGGCGTCGTCGCTCCGTACCCGATCCTCATCGCCTGGCGACGCGCCGAGGACATCTCCTTTGCGGCCGGACGGATCTACGCGCCGGTCGATTCAGGAGGAAACACGCTGCCCCCTCCCGGCGCCGTGTTGCTGCAGGCCGACGACATCGCGTCGACCAGTGGGCTCGTGCCGGGCGCGCTAGAGCGCGTCCTCACACGATAGGCGTTTGACCTGCGCAAGATCCCGCTCTGACTCTGCGCAGACCGGAATCCGCTAGCGCGGATCCCGGTCGCGCGAAGATCCCTAAAGGCGGCCGCTGCGCGGCCGCGGGAGCCTCTTTTCGGGCCAGCTCTCCGTTACGCCAGCCCTCCCGTTACGACTTGGACTCGTCGTCCGGCTCGCTGCCGTTGCCCGGCGTCGTGTCCGAGGACGAGGACTCGGTGCCGTAGCTCCCACCGAACTCCTCGAAGCCGTCGCCGTTCCCACCTGAGATGCGCTCCATGATCCAGTCGCGCGTCGCCTGGCCGGTCCACGGGTTGTAGAGGACGCCGAGCGTGACGCCGGTTAGCAGGATCGCGTTACGCGCCTTGTGCCCGTCCTTCTCGCCCTTGATGCGATCGGACGCATCGGAAAGGTCGCTGACGAGCGTCTGCAGCTCCTTCTGGAAGTCCTTCCCGGAGATGTTCTGCGCCTTGCCTTTGACGCCCTCGCCCTTCGAAACCTTCTCGTAGAGCTCGCGTGCGGCGGCGAACGCCGCGACGAGGTCGTCCCGCAGCTCGGGATCCTCGATTGCGCGCTTGACGTACGGGCGCACGGCCTCGGCGGTGTCCTTGGTCTTTGCCATGCGATGTACCACCTTTCTTCGACTTGGTTTTGAAGTATGTCGTCTAGGATCGCCCGAATGCAGGGGATCCTCTCTCTTCTTCTCCACCCGAGGCGATTGCTAACCATTCTGGCGGGAATCTTTGCCACGATCGCCTACGTCTGGATCGCTGCAGTGCGCGCCGTACCTGGCGTTCGGCGCCGTAAAGACGCTGCTCGGGCGGGATGGCGAGCCAAGCGGGCGACGCGCTCGAAGGGCTGACTTGGAGAGCATCACCCGGTTCGTCCTCCGGCGGCGCTGGCCTGTGCTCACGGCTTGGGTCACCGTATTCGTCGTCTGCGGTTTCGCCTCCACGCAGCTCGCCGACCTCCTGACGAACCGCTTCACGCTGCCCGGCACCGACACGCACCGAGCGGAGCTCATCCTCGAAGAGCACTTCGGCCAGCGCTCCACCGGCGCGTTCACGATCGTCGTCGAGGGAGATGGCAACGCGAACGCGCTCTTGCCGCAGGCGCGCGCGGCGGCGAAGAGGGCCGCGGCGGAGCTTCGCACCGGCAAGCTCGTGTCGGTCGGTCCTGTCACCGACGACGTGGTGGTCGCACAGATCGTCTCTAACCTGGAGCCCGCGGACTCGAAGGGACGCACCGGCGCGATGCGCGAAGCGGTAGGCGCCATCCCGGGCGCCGAGGTCTACGTCACCGGCCAGGCCGCGATCGAGCATGACCTCGACCCGGTTTTCGCGGAGGACCTCGCCAAAGGCGAGCTGATCGCGGTCCCGATCGCGCTCCTGATCCTGATCTTCACCTTCGGGACGCTGGCGTTCCTGCTCCCGTTCGCGTTCACGATCGTGACGATCCCGACCACCCTCGGAATCATCTGGGTGTTCGCCAACTTCATGGAGCTGACGACGTACCTGACGAACCTCGTCACGCTGATCGGCCTCGGGATCGCGATCGACTACTCGTTGCTGATCGTCTACCGCTACCGCGAGGAGCTCCGCCGCGGCTCGCCGCGCGACGAGGCGCTTGTGACCACGATGCTCACTGCGGGGCGCGCGGTCGTCTTCAGCGGCACCGCGGTCGCGCTCGGCCTTGCATTGCTCCTTTTCATGCCTCTCCCGTTCATCCGCGGGTTTGGCGTGGGCGGGCTGATCATCCCCGCCGTCTCCGTGCTCGCGGCGGTGACGTTCCTTCCGGCCGTCCTCTCGCTCGTTGGAAGGCCGCTCGACCGCGTGCGTCTCCTGCCGAGGAGCTGGCTGGAGCATCGAGCCGACCACGAGCACGGCTTCTGGGCGGTGCTCTCGCGCTTCATCATGCGCTACCCGAAGACGGTCGCCGGGACGACCTCCGCGCTACTCATCCTGCTCACCCTTCCCGTGCTCGCGCTCGAGCTCGGGCCGGGTTCGAACGAGGGCATTCCGCGCGACCTCGAGGCGATGCAGGGTCTCGACCTCTTGAGCGAGGCGGTCGGAGCGGGAGCGACTGCGCCGAGCGCGATCGTCGTGGACACAGGAAGCGCGGGCGGCGCCGGCGACCCGGCCATCGCCCGTGCGCTCACGGAGCTCTCGCGGCTGCTCGAGGGCGATCCTGAGGTGGCGGCGATCCAGTTCGGGCGAACCGCGCAACATGTCGACCCGGCTGGCCGCTACCTGAACGTAGGCGTCATCGGCGAGAGGGACTACGGCGACCCGGCAAGCCTCGAGTTCGTGGACAGGCTCCGTGGGGAGATCATCCCGGCCGCGGGATTCCCCGCGCCTGCAGTCGTGTACGCGGGTGGCGGGCCGCCGGGCGGCAAGGACTTCATCGACCTCACGTACAGCTGGTTCCCGTGGCTCGTGCTCGCGGTGCTGATCGCGACGTTCTTCCTGCTGATGCGGGCTTTCCGCTCGATCGTGCTGCCGCTGAAGGCGATCATCCTGAATCTGCTCTCGATCGGCGCCGCGTACGGCCTGCTCGTGATCGTCTTCAAATGGGGCGCGGGCGAGTGGATCGGGCTTATCGCGTTCGACCAGATCGAGGCGTGGGTCCCCGTGATGCTCTTCGCCATGCTCTTCGGCCTCTCGATGGACTACGAGGTCTTTCTCGTCTCCCGGATGCGCGAGGAGTGGGACAAGGGGGCCACGAACGAAGAAGCGGTCGTCCTGGGGCTCACCAAGACGGGTCGGCTTGTCACAGCCGCGGGACTGATCATGTTCGCCGCGTTCATGGGGTTGATCGCGGGCTCGATCGTCGGTCTGCAGCAGTTCGGGTTCGGCCTGGCGGCGGCGATCCTAATCGACGTGACGATCGTGCGCGCGCTCCTTGTGCCGAGCGCGATGAAGCTCTTCGGGAAGTGGAACTGGTGGCTGCCCGACGGACTGGCGCGGGTCGTCCGGGTAGAGCCGTCGCCGCTCGGCGAGCATCGAGCACGCAACACTCCTGCTGCGGCGAGCGGCGACTGACCTTCCCGGTGGAGCGCGGCCAAGCATCTAGCATCCCCGCGTGCAGCCCAAAGGTCTGATCTGCGCGGGAGGCGAGGCGACTCGCCTCGGGGAGCTGACTCGCGTCTCGAACAAGCACCTGCTGCCCGTGGGGAGCTGGCCGATGATCTACTACCCGCTCCAGCTCCTCCAGCTCGCGGGCATCCGGGACGTCCTCCTCGTCACGGGTAAGGGACACGCGGGGCAGATGATCGACCTCCTTGGCGACGGTCGGCTTGCGCCGCGGGGCGGCGGCGACCCGATCCTCGAGGTCGATCTCACATACAAGGTGCAGACGGAGCCTGGCGGGATCGCACAGGTCGTGGGTATGGCGCGCGACTTCGCGGCCGGAGCTCCGCTCGTGGTCGTGCTCGGCGACAACATCTTCGAGTTCGCGCAGTCGGCGGCGCTCGGAGAGTGGGCGGAAGACGGGAAGCTCGCGCGGATCTTCGTCAAGGACGTCGAGGATCCCGAGAACTTCGGCGTCGTCCTCTATAGCGAAGGGGGCGCGGTAACGGACATCGTCGAGAAGGCGGGCGTCGTGGACATGCGCTTCGACGCGCCGCCTTCCTCGCACGCCGTAGTCGGCCTCTACTGCTACCCGCCCGACGTGTTCGACGTCATCACGAGACTCGAGCCGTCGAGCCGCGGTGAGCTCGAGATCACCGACGTGAACCGACACTACGCGGCCGAGGGTCGCCTGGAGGCCCGCGAGGTCGAGGGCTGGTGGGAGGACGCCGGCAAGCACTGGCAGCATCTCGCCGACATCGGCCGCCGGATCGACGAGACGGGAGCCAACAAGTGATCGAGGGACTCCAGCGGATCCCGCTCAAGGTGCACGAGGACGAGCGCGGCTGGTTCTGCGAGCTCCGCAAGGACAGCGTTCTGCCCGTGCGCATGACGCAGACGAACGTGTCTTTCTCCCGCGCCGGGGTCATCCGCGGCCTTCACTTCCACGAGCGAGGCCAGGACGACCTCTTCGCCTGCCTTCAAGGCATGGCTCGCGTCGTCGTGCTCGACCGCGCGAGCGGCGAGACGTACACCGAAGACATCGGCGAGGACAACCGTGTCGCGCTTTACATCCCTGGTGGCCACGGCCACGGCTTCGAGGCGCTGACCGACATTCTCTTCTGTTACCACGTGACCGCCGAATACGACCCCGCCAACCCCGACGAGCAGACGATTCCCTGGAACGATCCCCGCGTCGTAGGCCTATGGAGCACGAGCACACCGACCCTGTCCGCGCGGGACGCCGCCGTCGCGTCCTGATCACGGGCGCCGCCGGCCAGCTCGGCCGAGCGCTCCAGGACGTGTTCTCGGACGACGACCTCGTCGCGCTTGCTCGCGAGGACTGGGACGTCAGCGACCCGCCAAGTTACAAGTTGTTACAAGGTGGGTTCGATCTCGTACTGCACGCGGCGGCTTGGACGGATGTCGACGGTGCGGAGGCCGATCCGCAGGGGGCTGCGGCGGCGAACATCGGTGGAACCGCGAACGCCGCCTCGCTCGGCGCTCCGCTGGTGGCCTTCTCCTCCGACTACGTCTTCGACGGTCGCAAAGGCGAGCCGCACTTCGAGTCCGACGGCCCGAGCCCGCTCTCCGCGTATGGGCGCACGAAGCTGCACGGTGAAGCCGCAGCCGGCTCGGACGCTTGGATTGTGCGAACCTCGTGGCTCTTCGGCCCTACCGGGAACAACTTCGTGCGGACGATGCTCCGGCTCGGCGCGGAAAGAGACGAGGTCGCGGTGGTCGACGACCAGCGTGGCTGCCCGACCTTCGTGGGGCATTTGGCTCTCGGCGTGCGTGAGCTCGTCGACGCGGAGCGGCCGAAGGGGATCTGGCATGTCGCCGCCGCAGGCGACTGCACGTGGGCCGAGTTGGCCGAGGCGATCTTCGCGGAGGAGGGGATCGACTGCCGCGTGCGGAAGATCTCGACCAAGGAGCTCGGACGACCCGCGCCTCGTCCCGCGCACGCGATCCTGCGCAGCGAGCGAGAAGGCGCGCCCACGCTCCCCCATTGGCGGGAAGGGCTGCGCGCATGTCTCACCGAGCTTCGCTCAGAGCAGGAGTCGAACGAAGCCAAGTAACAGACGGTTACTTGGCAGGGGTAGCCTTTCCCGGATGCGACATCTCGTCACCGGGGCGGCCGGGTTCATCGGCTCGAACTTCGTCCACTACTGGCTCGAGCACCACCCGGACGACCACGTCGTCGCCTTCGACCTCCTGACCTACGCGGGCAACCGCGAGAACCTTGCCGCTGCCGAGGACAGGATCGTCTTCGTGCAAGGGGACATCTGCGACGGCGAGCTTGCAGAGAAGACCCTTCGCGAGGAGCGGATCGACACCGTCGTCAACTTCGCTGCCGAGTCGCACAACAGCCTCGCGGTCGTGGATCCGACGCGGTTCTTCCGGACGAACGTGCTCGGAACGCAGACGCTTCTCGAGGCTGCTCGGGCAGCGGGAGCGTCGAGGTTTCACCATGTCTCGACCTGCGAGGTCTACGGCGATCTCGCGCTCGACACCGACGAGGTGTTCACCGAGGAGTCCCCGTACCGACCGCGGACGCCCTACAACGCGTCCAAGGCCGGAGCCGACCACGCCGTTCGCGCC
>JACDCN010000213.1 GCA_013817555.1 Actinomycetota bacterium | reverse complement strand
GACCCGCGCTTCGCTCAGGACGTCGCCGAGCACACGGGCTATGTGCCGAGCGGCCTGATGGCGGCGCCGCTCCTGCACGAGGAGCGCGCACTCGGCGTTCTCGAGGTGCTGGACCGCCCCGAGCAGTCCACCTTCAGCCTCGCCGAAATGGATCTTCTCGGCCTGTTCGCGAACCAGGCGGCAATCGCCGTGGACTTGCTCTTACGGGCGCGGCAGGCCGAACGGCTGCTCGACGGCCGAGACGACGAGCTCGCGAGCGTCGCACGGCTCGCAGCGATCGTCTCCGCGCTCGAGGACGAGAGGCGGGAGGCGGGAATTCGGCTCCTCCGCGAGCTCGCGGACACACTCGGCGACTGAGAGCCGCCCAAGAAAGAGGCCCGGGCGGCTGTACATCCCGCCCGGGCCTAAAACCTCCAGCCGTCTGGCTATTCGACGACGTCCTCGACGACGTCCGCTGCGCCACCCAACCCGTGAGCCTCGACATCCGGCTCCACATCATCCGTCGCCTCGACTGCGTCCTCCACGGCGTCCTGTGCCGCGTGACCCTCGACATCCGGCTCTTGGTCGCTCGTCGCCTCGACGGCGTCTTCTACTGCATCCTCGTATGCCATTTCCTGCTCCTCCTTTAGAGGGCTTCAATGAACTCTTCTGAGCACAAGACCGTACAGGTCGCTGAAATCTTCCCCTCGCTCTTCAATTTGGCAAGCCGGAATGAGATGCTCCTCGCGTGCGGACGTTGGCAGCACGGTTGGGAGACTCGGCTGCGGCATTCGGTGCGGTCATTCGGAACCCGAACCTCCGGTGGCTGGAGCTTGCTTGGACGGGAAGCATCATCGGCCACTACGCGTACCTCGTCGCAGTCTCCGTCTACGCATACGGCGTCGGTGGCGAGAAGGCCGTAGGCCTCATATTCCTGGCTCGTCTGATTCCAGCTGCCCTGGCGGCGCCGTTCGCGGGCATACTGGGCGACCGCTATCGCCGCGAGCGGGTGTTGCTCCTGACCAACCTGAGCCGGATCGTCCTGGTCGGCTCGGCGGCGGTGGGTGTGTTCGCGGACGCACGGCCACTTGTCATCTACATCCTGGCCGTGGCCGCGACGATCGTGACGACTCCGTTCCGTTCTGCACAGGCGGCGTTGACACCGTCACTCGCACGCAGCCCGAGTGAGCTGACCGCGGCAAACGCGGTCGCCAGCGCCATCGACAGCCTCGCGCTCTTCATTGGACCTGCTATCGCCGGACTTCTCCTGGCCATCGCCAGTACCGCTCTTGTATTCGCCCTCACCGCACTCCTCCTCGCCTTCTCGGTGATCTTCATCCTGCTCATCAGGGTCGAGCCGACTGAGCGGCGGAAGGGAGAGGTCGAGGCCTCGACCATCTTGTCCGAGGCATTCGCTGGTTTCCGGGCGATCGGGACTCATCCGTCTCTGCGCGTCATGACGGGGCTCATCGCGGCCCAGACGGCTGTCGCCGGAGCGGTTCAGGTTTACATCGTTGTCGTGGCAATCGATCTCCTCGACTTCGGAAAGAGCGGGGTTGGTTTTCTCAACGCGTCGATCGGTGTTGGCGCCTTCATCGGCGCGGTCGCCGCTCTGTCGCTGACTGGTGCAAGACGCCTCAGCCCGGCCTTCATGATCGGAGTCGCCCTGTGGGGCATCCCGCTCATCGCGCTCGGCCTGTGGCCCGAGGCCCTTGTCGCGTTGCTCCTGTTCGGGGTGATCGGTGTCGGCAACTCGGTAGCGAGCGTGGCCGGTCTGACGCTCGTCCAGCGCGCCGTCCCGGACGAAGTATTGGCTCGCGTATTCGGTGTCATCCAGATGCTCCTGCTCGCCGCCATGGGGATCGGAGCTGCGCTTGCGCCAGCGCTGATCACGCTCCTCGACGTCGAGGGTGCTCTCTTGGCGACTGGAGCCTTTCTGCCCATCGTGGTCGCCCTCGCCTGGTCGCGAGTCAGCCGCATTGACGCGGGGGCAGCCGGACCAGAGGAACGCGAGCTCAGGATTCTCACCTCGGTGCCGATCTTCACGCCGCTTCCCGGAATGACGCTCGAGCACCTCGCAGGGCGCCTAATTCCGCTCCGTCTCGAGCCGGGGGTGGAGATCGTGAGACAAGGGGATCCCGCCGACCGCTTCTACATCGTCGCCGACGGGACTGTCGAAGTGTCGGAGTACGGCAGACCGATCTCCGAACTCGGCCCCGGCGGCTACTTCGGGGAGATTGCGCTCATCCGCGATGTCGCGCGAACGGCGACGGTCACGGCGAAAACCGCTGTCGTCCTCTACGCTCTCGATCGGGACGACTTTCTTGCCGCCGTCACGAGCCACGCGCCGAGCGCCGAGGCGGCCGAGGAAGTCGTTAGCTCGAGACTCGCGGGAATCCCCGCCGGAGGTGCCCGACCCGTGGCGTGAGCGGCGTTAGTCTCGCTGCTTCTCGATGAAGCTGATGCGGCCACTCGTCTCCAGGACGGCCCACTCGACGCGGTCGAGCGAGCCGATTCCCTCCTGTCTCGCCGCAGCTAGGAGCTCGCCGAGCGTGATCCTGTTCCGCGCAAGATTGCTCTCGAGAGCCTGGCCGTCCTGGACGACGATCACCGGCTCGCCGTCGATCACCGGCCGCAGGAAGGGAACCTTGAAACTGCCGTAGGAGACGATCACCGTGAGGACTGCGATCGTGCCGCCTGCGAGCACGATCCCCGTCACCGAGAAGTCGTTCTGCGTGACGCCCTGCTGGACGAGGTCGCCGATCATGACGAGGAGGATCAGGTCGAACGGCTGCAGCGAGGCGAGCTCCCGACGGCCGACGATCCGCGTGACGAAGAGGACGAAGAAGAACGCGAGGGTTGCGCGGAGGACGATGTCCATGTCGGCTTAGGGCCAGACGATCGCGTCGCGGTCGAGGGAGAGCAGCAGGCGCTCACCGTCGTAAAGATCGACGTCCTGGGAGCGCGTTCCGAGCGCGGTCGGGTTGACCTGGAAGTGGAGGTAAAGCCGGTGCTCGTCACCCGCAGGAATCCGGCCGAGCTCGAGCGCGATCCGCCCGTCCCGGCTCGCCTCTCCCACGGGAGAAGGTTCCACGGTGTTGAGAGTGATGTCCTCCAGCCAGTCCGGGTCGAGCACGAGCGTCGCGTTGGCTATCTCCTCGACCGCGACGATGCGGTAGCGCGCCTGGAAGAAAATCCCGCCGCGGAGCTTGCTGGGGGCCGAGACCTCGAGCCGAGCCGCCGGACTCTCTGCAGCGCTGACCCGGACGCTTTGGCCGAAAACGCTCAAGAGACCAAGCACCAGGATCGCGGCGAGCAGCCCGACGAGAACGCGGCGGACGATCGGGCGTCGCTCGCGGTCGACCAAGTCGCGATGGTGCTTCAGCGTCAGCCCCTGCGGAACGGCCATCGCCCTGCGTTTCGGCGTTTGCTCGGCTGCTCCTACCTCGCTTCAGCCGAAGATGCGCCCGGCAAGATTCGAACTTGCGACCTCTGCCTCCGCAGGGCAGCGCTCTATCCCCTGAGCTACGGGCGCGGGGAGGCCAAGTCTAGCTGGGTCGTAGCGCAACCCCCGAGGTCGAGAACGGCGTCGCGCGAGACCTCGACTCGCACATAGGCGAGAGCAACCGTGCGATTCTCCTCCCTGGCCGCGCTCGTCACCCGCCCGACCACCTTGCCCTCGTGGGTCAGCTCCGCGTCGTAGTCCGGAAGCACTTCGCCCTCGACCGCGAGCACGCGGAGCGAGCGGTTGATCCGGCCCCGGTAGTGCTGACGCGCGATCGGCTCCTGCCCGGGGTAGCAGCCCTTCTCGAAGTTCACGGCCCGCACTTCGAGTCCGGCTTCCGCCGGGAGCACGCGATCGTCGATCTCGCGTCCGAAGCGGGGCGTCCCGGCTCGGATGCGCAGGAGCTCCAGCTCCTCGCCCCCCACGGTCGGCTCGATGTCGACGTCGAGCACCTCGACCGCCGGCAGGCCATAGTCCGCGGTCGGAATCCCGTCGCCGCCTCCGAAGACAACCGCCGAGAGATGGTCCTCGGTCGTGATCTCGCACTTCGCGGCAAAGCGCATGCGCGTGAGACCGGCTCGCAGCTGCTCCCCAAGTCCGGGCTCCGTCAGGAGCAGGAAGTCGTCCGCGGCGCGCCGGAGAACCGTCATCGGCGCGATGACCCGCGCCTTCGGCGTCAGGAAGAGCGCCTCGCACGCCTCGCCCGGTCCCAGCGCCTCGACGTCGTTCGAGACCATGGCCTGCAGGTAGGACGCCGCGTCGGGCCCACGCACGGCGACGAAGTCGCGCGGGCGGCGGGCGACGCGTAACGCAGTGGATGTCATCGGAGCTTTGATCGGAAATCGGTGGCCCCGGCCGCGAAG
>JACDCN010000212.1 GCA_013817555.1 Actinomycetota bacterium | reverse complement strand
ACCGAGCTCGGCGCGGGAATTCCCGGTACCCCGGATCCGCTCGCGCCCGGCGACGCCTGACATGCGAGTGTGGCCGCGCGGAGGGCTCTGGCGGCACCCCGACTTCCTCCGTCTCTGGTCAGGAAAGGCAGGAACTCGACGGTGCCGAGGAGCGCGACCTCGAACGCGCTTGCATCGAGGACGAGAATCGCCGCGAGCGGCAGCGCGAGCTGCGAGACCTGGGATCCGAACTGGCTGACGGTCTGGGCCCTCTTCGCATTGCCCGCCGGAGTCTGGGTGGACCGGCTGCGACGAAAGCCGATCCTTGTGCTCGGAGACCTTGGCCGTGCAGTTGCTCTGGCGTCGGTGCCTCTCGCCTACGCCTTCGACGCGCTCACGATCTGGCAGCTCTACGCCGTTGGCTTCCTCGTCGGCGTGTGCACGGTGTTCTTCGACGTCGCCTATCAGTCGTACCTGCCCTCACTCGTCGACCGAAGCCAGCTCGTCGACGGCAACTCGAAGCTCGAGGTCAGCCGCTCCGGCGCGGCGCTCGCCGGCCCCGGCCTCGCCGGTGCGCTGATCGGAGCCGTCACCGCTCCCTACGCGATCCTGCTCGACGCCGTCAGCTTTCTCGCCTCCGCCGGCCTCGTCCTTCGCATTCGCCGGGCCGAGCCTCTTCCGGAGCCGACGGCGAAACCGAGCATGCGTCGCGAGCTGGTCGAGGGCCTCCGCTACCTGCTCGGCCATCGCTTCTGGCGGCCGCTCGCGGTGACAGTCGCCCTGTCGAACTTCTTCAACACGCTCGCCTTCTCGAACTTTCTCGTCTACGCAGTGCGGCAGCTTCGATCTGTCGGCAGCGCTCATCGGGCTCGTCCTCGGCGTCGGCAACGTCGGCTGGCTGCTCGGAGCGGTCGCCGCGACCGGCTCTCGGCACGTCTCGGAGTCGGTCTCACGCTGGTCGGCTCTGCGATGGTCTTCGGGCCGGCACTCCTCCTCGTGCCCGCTGCGCCGCAATCGCAGCCGATTCCCTTCATCGTCGTAGCGCTGATTCTCGCCAGTTTCGCGGGAATCGTTTTCAACGTCACCGGGCTGAGCTTCCAGCAGGCGGTTACGCCCGACCGCCTACTCGGCCGCCTGAATGCGACAAGAAGGTTCATCGTATGGGGCGTGATCCCGCTCGGCTCCCTCGCCGGAGGCGCCCTTGCGTCGCTGATCGGCCTTCGCCCGACGCTCTGGGTCGGCGCGATCGGGGGTTCGCTGAGCTTCCTGCCGCTTCTGTTCTCGCCCGTGCGCTCGATCGGGCCGATGGAGGAAGCGGTGCTCGAGCACTCGCAGGTCGTGGCGGAGGTGCCCGATGCCTGAGCTGCCCGAGGTCGAAGCGTGGGTGCGCGAGCTCGACCCGCTCGTGTCGGCGCATCCGATCGAGCGCGCCGGTCCCGCCCACGTCGCGACGCTGAAGACGATAGATCCGTCGCTCTCGGCGCTCGAGGGGCAGCGCCTCGCCGGCGCCCAACGGCGCGCGAAGAACCTGCTCTTCCCGACGGAGGACGGCGAGCTCGTCCTGCGTGTGCACCTGATGAGCGCCGGCCGGATCCGCTACCTGAAGCCCGGAGCGAAGGGGCCGAAGCGGCCGATGTTTCGGCTCAGGTTCGCCGGCGGCGGCGAGCTCATCCTTACCGAGGGTGGCAAGAAGAAGCGCGCGGGCGTCTGGCTGACGACACCCGAGCAGCTCGCGGCGGACCTCGCCCACCTCGGCCCGGAGGCTCTCGATATCGACGCAGCCTTGCTCGCAGAGATCCTCGGGCGTGAGCGTCGACAACTGCATCCCCTCTTGCGCGACCAGCGTGCGCTCGCCGGGATCGGGAGAGCGCATGCAAACGAGATCCTCCTCCGCGCGCGGCTCAGTCCGTTCAAGACCTCGACAGAGCTCACGCCGGAAGAGACCGAGCGGCTCGCGTCGGCGATCCACGAAGACCTCGAGCGCGCATTGGAGCTCCGGCTGCGAGGCAAGGGCGACAAGGACGTGTACTTGATCCACAACCGGCTGGGCGAGCCCTGCCCACGGTGCGGAAACCCGATCGCCCGCGTCGACTTCGAGGAGCACACGATCTACTACTGTCCGGAATGCCAGACGGGCGGGCGACTGCTCAAGGATCGCCGGCTGTCCCGTCTGCTGAAATAGACACGATGAGCGACGCCCTCAAGCTGGACGACGACCTCCAGGCTTCGCAGCCCGAGATCGGACTCGCGCTCTCGCGGGCCGGGGTCACCGGGGTGCAGAAAGCGGTGCGCATCCGCCGCGGAGACGCTGAGACTGTCATGGCGGCCACGATCGACTGCACGGTCGACCTGGCCGCGGACCAGAAGGGCGTCCACATGTCGCGCTTCCCGGAGCTCTTCGAAGGAGCGATCGACCTCCTCGTCGACGGTGAGGCGCTGCTCGTCGAGGTGCTCGCCGAGCAGATCGCGAGTCGCGTCGTAGAGCGCCAGCATGCGCTGCGGGCCGAAGTGTGGATCCGGGCGCAGTGGCCGGTTCGCCGGCGAACGCCCGTGACAGGGCTCAAGACACAGGAGATGGTCATGCTCTGCGGCATCGCCGCCGCATCCGAGAGCGGAACGCGCAGGGTCGTAGGCGTCGAGGCGCATGGGATCAACGCCTGCCCGTGCGCCCAGGGTCTCGTCCGCACCCACGCGAACGAACGGCTCCTCGAGGCAGGGTTCGAGTCGGGCGACGTCGAGAAGATCCTCGAGCTCGTCCCGATCGCGACCCACAACCAGCGTGGCCGCGGGACGCTCTATGTCGGGACCGAGCATGACCTCGACGCGGAGACGCTCATCGGCGTCGTCGAACGCTCGATGAGCGCCCCGATCTACGACCTGCTGAAGCGCCCGGACGAGCTCTTCGTGGTCGAGCACGCGCATCTGCAGCCACGCTTCGTCGAGGATTCCGTGCGCCATGCGCTGCGCGATGCGCTCGAAGCGCTGCCGCAGCTCGACGACCACGACTTCCTCCTCTCGAAGCAGGTGAACTTCGAGACCATCCACATCCACGACGTCGTCGCTGAGCGCTTCGGCACCGTTGGAGAGCTGCGAGGCGAGCTCGAGTCAGGCGACCCGAGCCGGCGGCAGACGACCCTGGCGGACTGGTTGGCTAGGTAGCTAAGAGCTGCCCGCGCGCCTGAGCTCGAAACGGTGCTCGGTGCCGCCGACGAGGCGGCGAATGTTGTGACGGTGGAGCAGGATGACCGCGGCGGCCCCCGCGACTGCAAACGCGATCACAGGCCAGGGGTAACCGATCACGAGGACGAAAATGATGAGCCCGAGCGCGGCGGCGATCGACGCCAGAGATGCATACCGCGTTAGGACGAAAACTGCGAGCCAGACGCCAAAGCAGCCGAAGGCCGCGATCGGCGCGAGCGCGAGGAACGCGCCCGCCGCCGTCGCGACCATCTTGCCGCCTCTCTCGAAGCGGAGAAACACCGGGCGAGCGTGACCGACCATCGCCGCGGCGCCGGCGAGCACACCGATGAGCGCTCCCCCCGCCCAGATCCCGAGTAGTCCAGCCGCGAGCCCCTTGCCGAGGTCGAGCAACGCAACCGCGATCCCGAGCCGGCGCCCGTAGACGCGGAACACGTTCGACGCGCCCACATTCCCGCTTCCCTGCTTGCGGATGTCATCGCCGCGAAAGATGCGCGGCAGCCAGTACCCGAACGTCAGCGAGCCGAGGAGGTATCCGCCCACCACTGCGACGGCCTCGATCACGGCCGCCGAGCTCTACGCGGTCGGAATACGGTACGCGTCGATCCAGCCATTCACGACGCTCCAGTCGAGGTTCCGGAGGAAGGCCTCGATATACGCCGCGCGATCGGTCTGGTAGTCGAGGAAGTACGCGTGCTCGTAGACGTCGAGCGCGACGAGCGGAGTCGCGTTCCAGACCGGAAACGTGTTCTGCGCGTCGCCGACGTAGTTGAAGAGGCGCCCCTCGTCCCAGTCGTACGCAGTCCACGCCCAGCCCCGGCCAGCCATTCCCGACGCCTTGAGGTCGGCGCGCCAGGCATCCGCTGAGCCGAAGTCGCGCTCGACGAGCCCTGCGATGGCGCCGCTCGGGTTCCCGCCCTCGCCGCCCAGGTGCTCGAAGTAAATCTCGTGGTTCTTGATGCCTCCGATGGCAAACGTCAGGTCGATCTTGAGCGCCCGCAGGTCCGAGTAGACCTGGTTCGCAGCCTCGAGATCGACCTCTTCAAGCTTCCCGAGGATCTCGTTCCGCTTCGCAACGTAACCTTGGTAGAGCCGGTAGTGAGCTTCGATCGTGGTACGTGAGATGCCGTCCAGCTCGAGCAGGGCCTGCTTCTGCTCACGGGGCCTGATCT
>JACDCN010000211.1 GCA_013817555.1 Actinomycetota bacterium | reverse complement strand
GCGAGAGCGGCAACCGTCTCGACGATGTCGCCCGACGGCCCGGAGGCAGCTGGCCCGGTAAACGAAGACATCGTGCGATCCTATGGCGCGATGCGACGCCGGCTCTATCTCATGCGGCACGGGGCGGTCTCGTACTTCGCACCGGACGGACGGCCGGTCGTGGAAGATGAGGTCAGCCTGAACGAAACGGGTCGCGCGCAGGCGGAGGCGACACGTGACCTTCTCGCCGGCGTCACGTTCGACCGTGTGCTCACGAGCAGCCTGCCACGAACCCTCGAAACCGCGCAGATCGTCGCGCCCGAGGCGACGATCGAAGAATGGCCGGACCTGCGGGAGCTGCGAGGGGCGCGTCTGTCGGAGATCCCTTTCGAACGGCTCGAGGAGGAGTTCGTGCACGCGTTTCGCGGCGTCGTCCCGCTCGACAAGCGCTTCCTCGGAGGAGAGGCGATCGGCGAGCTCTTCGATCGCGTTCTTCCGGCCCTCCAGCGTCTGCTCGCCGACGAGACCTGGGACACGACGCTCGCGGTCCTCCACGGTGGCGTGAACCGCGCGATCCTCTCCTACGCGCTGACCGGCGAGCGCATGTTTCTCGGACACTTCGAGCAGGCGCCGGGCTGCGTGAACGTGCTCGACGTCGGCGGCGAATGGCCCGCCGATGCGATCGTCCGCGCGGTCAACGTCGCGCCTCACGACCTGCTGCACTCCTCGTCGCGGCTGACGACGATGGAGGGCTACTGGGAGGAGTTCCTTGCCGGACCGCAGTAGGGGACACCGGTGCCCGGTCCCCTACGAGACAAAGCGGCCTGGGCAAAGCCGGTGACTGTCACCCGCGAGGGTGACAGTCACCATGCCTGTCCCGCTAGCGCGGCCGGCCGTCGATCAGCTTGCCGACCGGCACCCAGACCTTCTCGTTCGCGTTGTAGCGCTGGAGCTGCATCTGGCTGATTATCCAACGATCCGACTTCGTCGTCTTCTGCGTGACGCCTGGAAGTGCGAACTTGTTCGTCGAGTTCAGGCTCAGAAGCGCGTTCATGAAGCTCGCGCGGGTCGGATTCTTCCCGGCCTTGTACAACGCCTGCACGAACGTCTCGCCCTTTGCGAAGCCGTAGTAGATCTGGCCGTCTCGGAAGTTCCGTCCCGGCAGGTACTTCTCGACGATCTGGCGATACAGCTTCATCGCCGGGTCGTCGTCCCACCGCGGGCTGTCGGCGTCCTTGAGGTACGTGACCGAGAGGAGCCCGTTTACGTAGGCCGCACCAGCCGACGCGACCGCGCCGTCCATCGGTGTCCGGAAGGCGGAGACCGAGTTCATGTAGATCTGATCGGGGTTGTACCCGAGCGCCTTGCCGGTCGCGATCGACCTGACCGTCGGCGTCGGTGTCTGGAAGATGACCAGCACCGCTGCTCCCGATGACCTGATCTTCGCCATCTGAGACGCCGAGCTGGTTGAAGTGACCTCGACCGCCTCAGTGGCGACGATGTTCTGATCCGCGTAGTTCTTCCCCAGTCCGACCCGGAGGCCGAAGAGGTAGTCCTTGCCGTAGTCGTCGTTCTGGTAGATCACGGCGATCTTCTTGCCCGAGTGGTTGGCCTTGATGTGCAGGCCATAGACGCGGCCTTCGGCGATGTAGTCCGGCTGCCAGCCGGTCGTCCAGGGGTACTCCTTGAACTGCGTGCCGAAGTATGACGCCCCGCTCGAAACGAGCGCTTGCGGCACCTTCGCCTGGTTGAGGTACGGGCGCACCGCGAGGTTGTGCTCCGTCCCCAACTGGCCAACCGTGGCGAAGACCTTGTCCTCCTCCACGAGCTTCCGTGTCAACTGGACGGTGTTCGCGGGGTTATAGCCGTCGTCGTAGTACTTCCAGATGATCTGGCGACCCATGACGCCGCGCTTTCCGTCCGGCCCTCTGCGCGCGTTGATGTAGCTGAAGTAGGCCTTCATCCCGAGCGGGATCGGGGCGTACGCCGCCGCCGGCCCCGTGAGTGGAAACGTCCCGCCGATCTTGACGGTCTTAGCCGTTATCCCCGGTGTCTGCTCCGCCCCGCCGAGCGCACCGGGCACCGTGAGCGCGAGGGCTCCGACGAGGGCTACCCCACACGCGATGAGCTTTCGCACACTTCCCTCCTATGTCTCCACGCCGATACCTGCCTGTCAAGGGCGAGGGTAGCTCCGAAACGCTTGCTCTGCTATGAAATGTGAACAGCTGGCGCAAGATTGGAGAGTCGGCTATATCACCCGAGCCCGATCTCCGTAGCGAGCGCCTCGGCCTCGTCGAGCTCGGTCGAAAGCGCCTCGATGCCGCTCGCCCAGATCCCGGGGTCGGTGAGATCGAGCCCGACGATCTCGGCAAGCTCCTCGGGCGGCTTCGACCCTCCCGCGCGGAGTACGTCGAGATACGGCTCCACCATCGAGTCTCCCTCCTGCTCGTAGCGCCGGAAGATGGAGAGCGCGAACAGGAACCCGTAGGCGTACGCATAGACGTATCCAGGCGTGGACAAGAAGTGCGGGATGTAGCTCCACCACGTCCCGTACCCGTCGACGTCGACCGAGTCCTCGAACATCTGCTTCTGCGACTCGAGCCAGAGCTCCTCGAAGCGATCGGTCGCGACCTCGCCCTGCTCTCGCCGCTGCGTGTGTACCGCGTGCTCGAACCGGTTCATCGCGATCTGGCGAAACACCGTTGCGATCGAGTCCTCGATCCGCCCCGCGAGCAGGTTGAGTCGGCGACGCGGATCCTCCTCGAGGGCGAGCAGACGCTTGAAGGTAAGGGCCTCGCCGAAGACCGATGCCGTCTCAGCGGTCGTCAGCGGGGTGTCGGCGTTGAAGAGCCCGAGCGGCTGGGCGAGTGAGCCGTGCAGGCCGTGCCCGAGCTCGTGAGCCAGGGTCAGGATCGAGCGGCGGTCGCCGGTGAAGTTCATGAGGATGTAGGGGTGCACGCCTGGGACGCTGGTCGCGCAGAACGCCCCGGTCCGCTTGTTCTCGCGGGTGGGAGCGTCGATCCAGCTCTCCTCGAAGAAGCGCTCGACGACATCGCCGGCCTCGGCAGTGAAGTCGTGATACGCAGCGAGGACGATGTCCTGCGCCTCGTCCCAGGACACCTTGGTCTGATCGTCGGCGATCGGCGCGAAACGGTCGTAGAAGGTCAGCCGGTCGAGACCGACGAGCTTGGCCTTCAAGCGGTAGTAGCGCTGCGGGACGTCGTACCGGGACACGGCCGCGTCGACGAGCGCCTGGACGGCCTCGTCGGTCGTGTCGTTTCGCAGGTTGCGAGACGAGATCCACGTGTCGTAACCACGCAGGCGGTCGTCGATCGACTTGTCGACGAGGATCGTGTTGAACACGAAAGTGCGCGTACGCAGGCCGGGGGCCAATGCCTCTGTGACCGCCTCGGCGGCAGAGCGCCGCTCGTCGCGGTCGCCGGAGTAGAGCTTTGCCATCGCTTGCTCGAAGCTGGTCTCCTCGCCGTCGATATCGACCTTGATCGCGCTCAAAAGCTCCTCGTGCAGTCGCGACCAGGCGCTGACGCCGGACACGGATTTCTCCGTGAAGATCTTCTCCTCCGGCTCCGAGAGCAGGTGCGGACGGAACTTTCGCAGCGAGCGAAGCCAGTGCTGCCAGTGCTCGAGCTCGGGGTCGGCAACGAGCGCCTCAGCCTGGTCGTCGTCGAGATCGGCGATCTCCAGCCCGAAGAAGAGGAGCTGCGTGTCGAGAGCGGCGCCCTTCTCCGTCAGGCGCGCGACGAGCGCGCCACGGGCCGGATCGGCCGTGTCCGTCGAGAACCAGAGGTGGGCGTAATAGATGGCACGGGTGAAGATCGACTCGATACGCTCTCGCTCGGAGATCGCTGCCGCGAGATCGGCCGCGCTGAGATCGGCGATCTTGCCGTAGTACGTGTCGCGAAAGGCCTCGGAAGCCTCCTCGGCCTCCTGCACGTCCTGCTCGAGGCGGGCGTCGTCACCGCTTTCGTAGAGGTCGGAGAGGTCCCACGCGACGTCTTCCGCCCCTGTCAGCTCTGTAGTCGTCATGTGTGAGACTTTACTCATGCGAGAGCGGGCATCAGCCGCTCGCCGATCAATGCGACCATGTCGTCGTCTGCGTGGTTCAGGTGCTGGAGCATGACGCGGCTGACACCCAGCGCCTCGAGCCCGCGGATTCGCTCGGCGACCTCCGCGACCGTTCCGGCGAGCCAGGTTTCGCGACGCTCCTCGAGCAGGTGCTCCGCGTCGGCGTCTCCGCCCCGCACGGCGAGGAAGGTTCGGATCCGGTCCAGCACCTCTCCGCCGTCGGAGCCGAGATAGCACGGGGTCATCACCGAAAAGCCGAGCGTGGCAGGATCGCGCCCCGCGTCGGCGC
>JACDCN010000210.1 GCA_013817555.1 Actinomycetota bacterium | reverse complement strand
CCCTCCTTACCATGGAGGTGCTCTACCAACTGAGCTAAGAGGGCGTGATTCGAGACTGTAGCCCAGGGCGACGCGATGCAGGGGGGAGGATTCGAACCTCCGAAGGCTGAGCCAGCGGGTTTACAGCCCGCCCCCTTTGGCCACTCGGGAACCCCTGCGCGGCGGGCCATTGTAGCCCGGCTCCCGTCTCGCGCTTACCATCGAGATATGGAGCGTTTCGACGTCCTCGTCGCCGGCGCCGGGCCGGCCGGCGCGGCTGCTGCAATGCACCTCGCGCGTGGCGGGGCGCGGGTGCTGCTTGCCGATCGTGCTCGCTTTCCTCGGGACAAGCCCTGCGGAGGGGGGCTCACCGGGCGGGCGCTTCTACATGTTCCGTGCGATGTCTCATCTGTCGTCGAGCACGTCGTCGACGGGTTCGTGCTCCGCGCCGGTTACCGCTCGCGGGTCGTTCGCAGAAGCGAGACCCCGGTCATCCTCATGACTCAACGACGGAGACTGGACGCATTTCTCGCCGAGCAGGCGACTTCCGCCGGAGCGGAGTTCCGAGACGGGGCCGCGGTGACCGAGATCGTCTGCGAGGCAGACCGGGTCACGGCAAGCGTCGGTGGAGCACGCATCGAGGCGTCGTATCTCGTCGGCGCCGACGGCGCGAACGGCGTCGTCGCCCGCTCCACTCTGCTCGGCAACGACATCCAGCTCGGCGTCGCGCTCGAGGGCAATGTCTCCTGGAGAGAGTTCGACCCGGCTCCCTACCGAGGCACCGCGTGGGTCGAGTTAGGAGTGGTGCCGGGGGGTTACGGCTGGGTGTTTCCGAAAGGCGACCATGCGAATCTCGGTGTCGGCGGCTGGCTGGACGAGGGCCCGCGACTCCGTTTTCATCTCGCCAAGCTCGCACGAGAGCACGGTGTCGATCCTGAAGAACTCACAAGCGTGCGCGGGCATCGGCTCCCGATGAGGCGTCTCGGCTCGTCAGCGGCGCGGGGCCGCGTGCTCCTGGTCGGCGACGCGGCCGGGCTGGTGGATCCGCTGTCCGGCGACGGGATCTACGAGGCTTTCGTCTCCGCGCGACTCGCCGCCGATGCCGTTCTCGCGGGTCGGCCGGAGGAGTACGAGACGGCCCTCGCGAGCGCTCTCGACCGGCACGCCGCCGCCTCCTGGAAGGCCAAGCGGGTGGCAGACCGGTTTCCGCGCGCCTGTCTCTGGGCGGTGCGCGCCCCGGGCGTCTTCGACGCCGTCGCCGGTCTTCTGCGCGGCGACCTCGCGCATCCGAGCGAAGCCCGCAGGATCGCGCGGCCCCCGCTCAAGGTGCTCTCCCGCCTAGCGCGCATCGCACCGCCCGTTCGCTGAACGTAACGCTCGTGCGCGCGCCCGGCTGTGCGATCGAGCATCTAGGCGACGCGCGCTTGACGATCCGGTCTGAGAATGACCGGCCCGACCCGCTAAAGCATCCCCTCGCCCGTGCCGATTGCGAGAGTTCAATGGATCTCACAGCCGTGCTTCGGCACGCGGTCGAGTCGGGCGCCAGCGATGTCCACTTCAAGCTCGGCAAGCCGCCGGTGATGCGCTACGACGGCGTGCTGATAGCGACCTCCGAGTTTGCGCCTCTCGGAGATGCGGACCTCGCGCTCGTCCTCGATCGGGTGACCGCGACGGCTCCCCGGCGGCGGCAGGAGTTCGACGAGACGGGCGACCTTGACATTGCGTACTCGGAGCCCGAGCTGCCGCGCTTCAGGGTCAACGGTTTCCGGCAGCGAGGCGCTGTGTCCCTCGCCTTCCGCATCCTCGGGGACACGATCCCGAGCTTCGAGGAGCTGCATCTGCCGGCGGGCGTGGAACGGCTCGCGAACGAGCAGCGTGGTCTCGTCCTCGTAACGGGGGCAACGGGATCGGGAAAGTCGACAACGCTCGCGGCGATGCTCGACCACATCAACCGCACGCGCCAGCTGCATATCGTCACGATCGAAGACCCGATCGAGATCCTCCATCCGGATCAGGGCTGCATCGTCAGCCAGCGAGAGGTCGGCCTCGACACCGACAGCTTCAGAGAGGGTCTGCGGCGCGTCCTTCGACAGGACCCGGACATCATTCTGATCGGCGAGCTCCGCGACGGGGAGACGGCGCGGGTCGCTCTCCAGGCCGCGGAGTCAGGCCATCTCGTCCTTTCGACTCTGCACACGCTCGACGCCGCGGAGACCATCAGCAGGATGGTCGAGCTCTTTCCTCCGGGAAAGCAGGCACAGACGGCAGCGATTCTCGCCGGCGTGCTACGAGGCGTGATCAGCCAGCGGCTGATGCCGCGCACCGGAGGAGGTCGAGTCCCAGCGGTCGAGGTGATGGTCTCGAACGCACGCATCGCCGATCTGATCCGCGAGCTGCGCTCGGATGGCATCCCAGCGGCTATCGCGGAGGGCGAGTTCTACGGAATGCAGACGTTTTCCAAGGCGCTCGTCGAGCTCGTCCTCGCCGGGCTCGTCGACCGCGACACGGCCGCGAATGCCGCGACCAGCAGGCATGACTTCGAGATCGATGTGGCGCACGCGCTGAAGAGCCGCACGGCGGACGGCTTCGAGTCGGATGACGACCGGCGTGCAGCGGAGCCGCAGCAGATGTCGTCCGGCCTGCGACTTGCGGGTTCCTGAAGGTGGCTCTTCCGCGTCGACGGAAGCCGGACTTCAGGTGTCAGAGCGGCTACTCGCTCATCGAGCTCATGACGGTGATGGCGATCCTCGGCCTCGTCCTCGCGGGTCTGACGACCATGTTCCAGGCCGGCGTCCGCGCCGAGGTGCGATCGAATCGCGAGTTTCAGGCGCAGCAGAACGCTCGACTTGCAATGGACCGGTTGCGTCGCGAGCTCCACTGCGCGAACGCGATCTCGGCGGCGAATGGAACGGCGGTTGCCACCGTAACCGTCACGCTCCCCGACACCTGCTCGGGCGCGGACACATCGGTCACGTATGCGACTCAGCCAATCGCGACCGGCCGCTGGCAGCTTACGCGTACGGCAGGCGCCGGGACACCGGTGCCGATCGCGGACTACCTGACGACTAGCACTCCCTTCACGTACTACATCCCCGCAACCGGAACGCTCGGCCGCCTCCGCGTCGACCTTCCGGTGAATCTCAACTACCCCGATACGAGCACCGAATGGCGGCTTCAAGACGACATCGTGCTTCGGAACACGATCCGGCTTTGATGGCGACCCTCGAACGGGGGAGATCTTCTCTCCCCCGCCGTGGGGACGACCGATCGGCAGAGGCCGCCGAGACTAAGAGTCCGGCCTAGGCCGAGGAAGGACAGTCATGCGGCGACAGTTCACAGACGAGAGCGGCGTAGCGCTGGTCATGGCGGTGTGGATCCTCGCCTTCCTGATGCTCATGGGCTCGTCGCTCGTCTTCTACGCGGGCTCGGGCGCGAGCCATGCGGAGGTATCGACGGAGGACGCGAGAGCGGTCAACCTCGCCGAGGCGGGGGAGAATTACGCGCGCGCGATCCTCTACAACGCCGCAGATCCCGAGCTGTCGACCGCTGTCGGCTCCGGCTCGCTCACGCTCGAGGGTGGGACGGTGAACTACGCGGGGACCTACGACTCGGCGACGAAGATCTGGACGCTGACCGGCACGGGCACGCACGCGAACCCGACCGGAGCAGCCAACCCGATCTCACGGACGGTCTCGAGCAAAGTGCTCGTGTCGAGCTCGACCGGCGGCCTCGACCCCGCCTGGGGGTACCTCTTCGCCGACACGTCGAGCTGCACCACGCTCGGGAACAACCTCACCATCGATGCCCCGATCTACGTGAAGGGCGATCTCTGCATGGAGAAGTCGGCCCTCATCACCGCAGATCTCGTGCAGGTCCGGGGCAAGGTGCAGATCAAGAACACTGCCTCGATCGGGACTGCGGCGACCCCGGTAGGGATCGTCAAGGTCGGCGGCGGGTGCCGCTACCCCTGGAGCGGCTCCTACGTCACGCCGTGCACGTCGTCCCACCGGGTCTACCGAACGGTCTTCTTCGGCTCCGTTCCAGACCTGACGAAGCCCCCCATCGATCTGCCGACCTGGTACGCGGACGCCAAGCCCGGACCGATGAGCCAGACGTGTACCACGGGAACCTTCCCCGGAACGTTCGACAACGACACAGCGCTGAACCGCAGCAATCCCATCCAGAACCTGTTCCCGACCTCCGCCTATGACTGCCAGGTCAGGAGCGGCGGCCCGACCGGCCCTCTCCTCGGCCGTATCGCGTACACGCCCGGAACCCCGGGGAGCCTCATCGTCGACGGCACTGTCTTCTTCGACGGCAAGCTCGAGATCCAGGGGAACAGAGATGTCGTCTACCAGGGCCGCGGCACGATCTACGCG
>JACDCN010000209.1 GCA_013817555.1 Actinomycetota bacterium | reverse complement strand
GTCTCCGCCGGACCCTCGCCCTCGTCGATGAGGCCCTTCGGCAGCGCCCAGACACCTTCCGGCTTGCCCTGCGGCCTCACCGCGGCAAGCCAGTACGCCCCGCGCATCCTCCGCACGAGGACCAGCCCGGCCGAAAACTCGCGCCGAGTCACCACTTTGTAACACCGAAGGCGCTCATTCTCACCGGATGTGAGTCTGACAGACTCAATGTGGCTTGGGTAGGCAGCGCAAGAGTGCTATGGTGCACCTGGCACTCCTCTAGTGTGAGTGCCAGACGTGTTACAAACTCGTGACAGGAGGTTTACGAATGGATTTGCAGCCTCTGGGCGACCGCCTGATCGTCGAAGTCCTCGAGGAAGAGGAGACGACGTTCAGCGGAATAGTGTTGCCCGACACGGCGAAGGAGAAGCCGCAGCGCGGCAAGGTTCTCGCCGTAGGTCCCGGCCCGCGTGACGAGGACGGGGAGTTCATCAAGATGGACATCGACGTCGACGACGAGATCATCTTCTCCAAGTACGGGGGAACGGAGATCAAGGTCGGCTCCGACGACGTCCTGATCCTGCGTGAGTCAGACGTGCTCGCGAAGGTCGTAACCACAGGCGGCAAGGGCAAGCGCAAGCTCGCCGGCGCCACCGCTTAGGAGGAACCAAATGGCTCATAAGGAGCTCAAGTTCAACGAGGACGCGCGCCGCTCGATCGAGCGCGGTGTGAACATCCTCGCCGACGCGGTCAAGGTGACGCTCGGGCCGAAGGGACGCTACGTGGTCCTGGACAAGAAGTTCGGCGCGCCGACGATCACCAACGACGGCGTGACCATCGCTCGTGAGATCGAGGTCGAGGACCCGTTCGAGAACCAGGGCGTGCAGCTCGCACGAGAGGCCGCAACATCCACGGACGACGTCGCCGGTGACGGCACGACGACCGCGACGGTTCTCGCTCAGGCGATCGTCCGCGAAGGCCTGAAGAACGTCGCCGCGGGCGCCAATCCGATGGGCCTCAAGCGCGGCATCGAGAAGGCCGTCCTGGCTGTCGTCGAGGATCTCAAGAAGAACTCCAAGGAGGTCTCCGGCAAGGAGGACATCGCCCGCGTCGGCACCGTCGTCTCGCGCGAGCGCGAGATCGGCGACGTGATCGCAGATGCGATCGAGAAGGTCGGCAAGGATGGTGTCGTGAACGTCGAGGAGGGCCAGACCTTCGGCCTCGAGCTCGAGTTCACGGAGGGCATGCAGTTCGACAAGGGCTACCTGTCCCCGTACATGATCACCGATCCCGAGCGCATGGAAGCCGTGCTCGACGATCCTTACATCCTGATCGCGAACCAGAAGATCGGCGCAGTCAAGGATCTGCTGCCCATCCTCGAGCAGGTCATCCAGGCGGGCAAGCCGCTCGTGATCGTCGCCGAGGACGTGGAGGGCGAGTCGCTCGCCACGATCGTCGTCAACAAGCTCCGCGGCACCTTCACGGCAGTCGCCGTCAAGGCGCCCGGCTTCGGCGATCGCCGCAAGCGGATGCTCGAGGACATCGCCATCGTCTCCGGCGGCGAGGTCATCACCGAGGAGCTCGGCCTCAAGCTCGAGAACACGAAGGTCTCTCAGCTCGGCCGCGCCCGCAAGGTGGTCGTCGACAAGGACACGACGACGATCATCGACGGCGCCGGCGATAGCGACGCCATCAAGGGCCGCATCAAGCAGCTCAAGTCGGAGATCGAGAACACCGACTCGGACTTCGACCGCGAGAAGCTGCAGGAGCGTCTCGCCAAGCTCTCTGGCGGTGTCGCTGTCGTCAAGGTCGGCGCGGCCACCGAGGTCGAGATCAAGGAGAAGAAGCATCGCGTCGAGGACGCGCTGAAGGCCACCCGGGCCGCCCTCGAAGAGGGCATCGGAGCGGGCGGCGGCGTCGCTCTCCTGAACGCCGCTGATGCCGTGAAGAAGCTCGTCGACACGCTCGAGGGCGAGGAGAAGACGGGTGCGCAGATCATCATCCGCGCGCTCGAGGAGCCGCTCCGCCAGCTCGCGTACAACGCGGGCCTCGAGGGCTCCGTCGTCGTCGACAAGGTCCGCAGCTCGAAGAAGGGCGAGGGCCTGAACGTCGAGACCGGCGAGATCGAGGATCTCATCAAGGCCGGGATCATCGATCCGACCATGGTCACCCGCTCGGCGCTCCAGAACGCCGCTTCGATCGGGAAAAACATCCTCACGACGGAAGCAATCGTCGCGGAGATGCCCGAGAAGGGGCAGGCAATGCCCGCCGGCATGCCCGGCGGCGGGATGGACTTCTAGGAGTCCCCCTCCCCAACCCCAACGCACGAAGGGCCGGCGCTGCCGGCCCTTCGTCATCTTGGAATGGCTGAGTGCCTAGTAGTCCGTGAACAGCAGGTGGTTGTTCGTCGTCCTCGACGAGGTGACGATCCCGTTCGTCGTGTTGGCGTAGAGGGCATCGCGTACGGTCGCAGGCGACGCTCCCGGGTTGGACTGCAGGTAGAGCGCCGCGACTCCAGCCGTGTGCGGTGTCGCCATCGACGTGCCACTGATCGTGTTCGTGTCCGTGCTGCTTGTGTACCAGGCCGATGTGATGCCTACCCCCGGCGCAAACCAATCGACGCAGTTGCCGTAGTTCGCCCACGA
The DNA here is from genome assembly GCA_013817555.1 of Actinomycetota bacterium. Classification (GTDB taxonomy): domain Bacteria; phylum Actinomycetota; class Thermoleophilia; order Gaiellales; family Gaiellaceae; genus GMQP-bins7. The sequence goes on along the minus strand of JACDCN010000209.1, from coordinate 1,737 downwards.
GGCTTTCTTGTCTGTCTGGTCGGTTGCGCTGATCGTCATCGCTTCCGTGACGCGAGCGGGCGACTTCTTGCACGCGTCCTCGTGCCTGCCGACGATGTTGCCGTTGCCGGCGGCGATGGCGTAACTGACCCCGTCCGCGATCGAGTTGCGAACAGCGGTGTCGAGTGAGCTCGACGCGCCGCCGCCGAGGCTCATGTTGGCCACAGCGGATTGGCCCGCGAGATGATTGCCCGTTACCCAGTCGACCCCGGCGATCACGCCCGACGTGGTCCCGCTGCCGCTGCAGCTGAGAACCCGCACGGCGACCAAGGTCACGCCTTTTGCTACCCCATACGTCATGCCGCCGACCGTGCCGGCGACGTGCGTCCCGTGGCCGTTGCAATCGTCCGCTGTTCCACCGTCCACCGCGTCGAAGCCGCTCTCGGCGCGGCCGCCGAACTGGCTGTGGTCGAACCGGATGCCGGTGTCGATGATGTAGGCCTTCACGCCGGATCCGGTCTTCGTGTACGTGAACGTTCCGCTCAGCGACGACGAACGCTGGTCGATTCGGTCGAGGCCCCAAGTCGCGCCGGACTGCGTCGCCGTCACCTCTGCGTCCCGCTCGATGGACGCGACCCTGTGGTCCGCCAAGAGCGCGCCGAGGCTGCCCTCGGCGACCGAGGCCGCATATCCCTTGAGTGCGTGCTCGTACACGTGCTGGACGTCGGCGCCGAAGCGCTGCGAATGCTCGGCCGCGACGGGCGAAGCCCGCTCGACCGAGTCCTTGAGGACGACGATGAAAGTCTGTCGTGACCCTTCACCCTGTGCCGCGGAAGCAGGTACCGCGAGAACGACGGCGAGAAAGGCGAGCAGAGTCGCCGGCATGATGAGCAATCGCATGAAGAACCCCCTAGAACGGCTTGCGCGAGATCGCAGTGTCGAGCGCAGCGTACTCAGATTTCGAAAGAAAAGAAGAGCGACCGCTGGGACGGTCGCTCTAAGGGGAAGAACTAGGGAGGATGGGTTACTGCTCAGGTTTTCGTCGATATGAGCCCTGTCCTCCTCCCCCTTTTGGGGGGAATTCAGAATCCATGCCCCCTCCTCTTAGAAGCCATAACGCTCTTCTTCGAAAGGACCGGCGTCATTGTGGTACCCGTAGCGCTCCCAGAAGCCCGGCCGGTCGTTGGAGGTGAGCTCGATTCCCCGCAGCCACTTCGCGCTCTTCCAGAAGTACTTGTCGGGAATGACGAGGCGGAGCGGCCCGCCGTGGTCAGGCGTGAGCGGTGCTCCGTCGGCATGCGTCGCAAGGAGCGCGAGCGGATCCCGCAAAGACGCCATCGGCACATTGGCCGTGTATTCCTGCTCCGAGTGGGCGACGACGAAATGGGCCGACGGCTTCGGCCGGACGAGCTCCTCCAGCGCGCTCCAGTGAATCCCTTCGAAGGTCACATCGAAGCGGCTCCACCGGGTGACGCAGTGGATGTCCTCCGTAATCGTCGTCCGGGGCAGCCGGTTGAGCTCGTCCCAGGTCAGGCTGATCGCGTTCTCGACCTCCCCGCTCACGAAGAAGTCCCAGGTTGCGAGATCGGTGTCCGGGACGCCGCCCGCGTGTAACACCGGCCACTTCTCGGTCAGGTACTGGCCGGGCGGCAATCTCGCGGGGTCATATCCCGCTTCGATCACCTTCCGCTCTGCGCGGCCCCTGAACACGTTCCTACACTATTGGCTGCGCGCAAGATCCCTGAAGCGGCCGCTTCG
>JACDCN010000208.1 GCA_013817555.1 Actinomycetota bacterium | reverse complement strand
TCCGTGTGCTGCACGCGCGCGAGCTCCGGGACGACGCCCTCTGGCAGCACTGCGACGACATGACTGTTCGAGTAGTGCTTCCCGGTTGCCTTCGTCCCGCATCTGCTGCCGATCCGGAGAGGGCTTGTCGCGACGTGTTACGTGCGATCTCAAGGCGCCGACCTCCGGGTCGCTCTCGAGGAGAACCCCTGGAAACGCGCTGGAGCAGGAGGAAACGGCTGCTACGCTGCGCGCGCGGTGGAACGGGTACTCGTCCTCAACGCAAGCTACGAGCCCTTGAATGTCTGCTCGCTTCGCCGTGCGCACGTCCTCGTGTGGAAGGGCAAGGCGGAGGTCCTCGAGAGCCATGCCCGCCCGCTCCGTTCGGCGACGACGAACTTCGCCCGCCCGAACGTCATCCGTCTGAAGACATACGTCCGCGTCCCACGCGGCGCGACCCGGCGCATCTCACGGCGCGTGCTGTTCGCGCGGGACGGTTGGGAGTGCGCGTACTGCGGCTCGGGCTCGAACCGGCTGACACTCGACCACGTCGTGCCGCGATCGCGCGGTGGGACCTCCGTGTGGGAGAACGTCGTCGCCTCGTGCGCTCCCTGCAACCACAGCAAGGGCGATCGTCTGCTCGAGGAGACCGGCATGACGCTCCGCACCACTCCGCGACCTCCGACGCCCGTGCTCTTCATCCGCCTGACGACGGAACAGATCCCCGACATCTGGCGCACGTATTTGCCGGGCGTCGAGGCGGCTGCAGCGTAAACGGCGCTCTCTACCGGGACATCGCGCGCTCCACCGCTTCCTGCTCCTCGGGTGAGAGCGCGACGGAGGATCGCCCGCGGTCGAGATCCTTGACGTAGATCCGCGCATAGTCGCGCCCCTGGATCGCTGTCACGATCGTGCCCGTGCGAGTCGCATCGAGAAGAGCCACCGACGCCGACTGTTGACCCCCCGTGCCCTCATATGCGTCGTAGCGAACGACTGCGGTGTTCGTCACCGAGCCGTCCACTCGCCGATCGACGCGCGAGAGGCCTGTCGCTACCTCGTCGACGGCGCGATGCAGGTCGTCGATCCGCGACTGCAGGGACACCGCGAATTCGAGGAGATCGCCGTGACCGCTCCCGAGGATGACCGCCTGGCCGCTTTCGATTCGGGCTAGCCGCCGCCAGAGCACCAGCCCCAGGACAAGCGCCAGCAGTGCCGCCGCGCAAGCCGCTGCTGCTACGGCGAGAGAGGCCGTCAAAGCGAGAGCGAGAAAATGACCGGGTACTCGGCCGTGTTGTTCTGCGTGTTCGTCTCCCCCTGCACCGGGTCGACGTCGATCTTGACCGCGATCTGCTCGCCGAACGGCACGAGCGTCCCGATCTGGAACGTCACCGCCTTGGTCTCGCCCGGATCGATGAGAGGGATCGTCTTGGTCTGCACGATCGGGTCGGGGTCCTTCGGGATCGTCAGCGTGACCACAAGCCGGACCTCTTGGCTGTCGCCGGTGTCTTCGACGCCGACCTCGAAGGCGAGCTCGTCGGTCACGAGGATCGTGGCCTCCGTCGTCGTGGAGAGGAGCTGGCCGCTCGGAAGCGCCTTGACGTACGAAATCCCGCTCCCGTGCAAGCCCGACGGCGTACCACCGTCCGAGGCGCCTTGGATGCGCTGCCAGATAGCGGCCAACGCGCCTGGAGTGGTCACCTCATCGGCGGCCACGAACTCGGACGTGGGCATCTCGATCCCCTCGACCTCTTCGGACTCGAGCGCCGTCTGCGCCGGTACCCGGAACGAGTCCTCCCAGACGACGTCACTTGCCAACAGACGCCGCGTCTGCGCTGAGAGCTCCTGACCGGCGACGGTAGCGTCGGTCGAGTCCGCCGTCTCCTGAAACGCAGTCTGCAGCCCGCGCAGGCCATTGACGCGGAACCGGAGCGCTTCGACTGCACCCTCATGCGCGTCGTGCAGCGGACCGGGAGATCCTAGATCGCCCGCAAGCTGCACCTGGTTCTCTGCCGTCTGGGCGAACCCGCCGAGCTTCGCGTCGAGGTCTTCCAACTTCAGGCCTGGCGTCGTCAACGTCGTCGAGAGCTGCTGACCGAGGCGAGCGGAGGCATTTCCGATCGCCCCGATCTCGGTCGCGTAGTCGCGGTAGCGCTCGGTCTTCCGGTCGCTGGAGCAGCCCTCCACCCACACCGCGAGCAGCACCACGATGAGGATGGCCAGAGCGATCAGCCCCACGAGGCGGACAAGCGGCGTCAGGTTGCCGGGGGAGCGAAAGCGTGGACCCCTCCCTCGCGGGCCCCGGTCGCGCGGAGGACCGGGTCCGCGTTCGGGCGGATCCTCCCACGAAGGTGGCTCCTCCTCGCCGAAGAAGTCGAAGTCGAGGATGTCTTCGTCGCGCGTCGTCACGCCATCAATCCCGCCGCCACTCTAGATGCTTGATCGGAAAGTGGCCGTAGCCCTGAACCAGAGTCACGGCGCAAAGCGCTGGAAACGGCGCGAGGCATGGGGTCAGGCCGCAGTTTGAGTCCGACTGGAGCTCGAAGGAGTTCCTCATATGGCGGCCAAGAGGGTGCTACCGGTGTCGACCGTCGCGATCGCCCCATCCACCCACGAGCTCGTGCTCGGACGCTACCGCCCGGTTCGCCCGCTGGGGAGCGGCGGCTCGGGCTCCGTCTGGCTGGCCTGCGACGAGCAAACGGGACTCGACGTCGCCCTCAAGATCATCCCGCGAGAAGGGAAGGCCGCTGCTCGCGCCGAGCGTGAAGCGCTGGCAGCGCGCCGTCTTCGCCACGAGCGGTGCGTTCGCGCCTACGACGTCGGGCACGACTCGACCCATGTTTACATCGCGTACGAATACGTCTCCGGGCGCACGTTGCGGGAGACGATGCGCACGGATGGCCTGTCGGACGAGGACGCCGTCGAGGTCGCCGCTCAGGTACTCGACGCGCTCGCCCACGCACATCGGACGGGAATCGTCCATCGCGATGTCAAACCGTCCAACCTCTTGCTCGAGGAGAGCGACGAGATCGCCGTGCGACTTCTCGACTTCGGGCTCGCCCAGTTCGACGGCGCGGACACCCTGACCGCCGTCGGGGACGTCCCGGGAACGCTCGCGTACATCGCACCGGAGCGCCTCGCGGGAGCTGAAGCGACGCCAGAGAGCGACGTTTGGGCTGTCGGCGTCCTCCTCTGGGAGGCCCTCGCGGGCAGACATCCCTTCTGGGGTGTTCCGCTCCAGGAGGTCGCGCGAGCGATCGAGGTGGGGGCGCCGCCGCTCCTCAGCGAGCGGCGCGATCTCCCCCGCCGGCTCGTGGCCGCGATCGACGGCGCTCTCGCAAGGGATCCGGAGCGGAGACCGCGAGCCTCCGCGCTTGCCTCCGATCTGCGAAACGCGCTACGCAAGGAGGACCCGCGCCGCGCGCCGGGTCGTCCAGAGAGCACCCAGGTTGCCGCGACCGGCCCGCTTGTCCTCCTTCGCCGCCTCGCTCCGTCCGGCCTGGCAGGAGCGAGCGCAGCACTCGGCGCAACACTGCTTCCCTTCTGGCCGCCCGCGCTTGTTGCGACCATCGCGATCATTGCCGCACTCGTTGCTTGGCGCATGCCACGCGTCGGCCTCGCAATCGCTCTGGCCGCTCCGATCTTTCCGCTCGGCAATGTCGCCGAAAGCGCAGCGGTTCTGTACGGGGTCCTCGCGCTTGCCTTGCTCGCACTCGCGTGGCGGGATGCCCGTTGGGGACTTCTGTTCGCTTCGGGGCCGCTGCTCGCGCCGTTGGGACTGCTCGCGCTCGTGCCGCTCGTCGTGCAGCCGGCCCAGGGAATCGTCCGGCGCGCCGCCCAAGCGGCCCTCGCCGCGCTCGCGGCGACGCTCTTCGCAGGCCTCGCGGGTGACGATCTTCCGCTAACGGGAGGGCCGGCCCAGCGGTTGAACATCGCACCCCACGACTCCGCAAGCGAGATTGCCACGGCACTCTGGCAAGCCGTGCTCCTCGATCCGATCCTGCTGCTCGGAGCCGGTGCTCTCGGACTCGCGGCGGCTATTCTTCCCTGGGCTCGGCGTCGCTCGCCCTATGGCGTCCTCGCACTTGGAACCGCACTGCTCGCGAGCTCCGTCGCCGTTGGCGTGGGGCTGGCGGCCACGGTATTGGTGGCGCTCGTGTGGGCGTTCGCAGCTGCGGTTGCGACCGGAAGCCGCCGCTAGCGGCGACCACTAGACTCGCCGGCGAGGTCTATTCCCACCCGATGTCCGTGCTGCGAGCGATCGAGTCCAAGATCGAAGGTCTCTTCGAGGGCGTCTTCGGGCGCGCATTTCGCACGCACGTCCAGCCGATCGAGCTCGCGCGCAAGCTTGTGAAGGAGATGGACGACCACCGCACGGTCTCCGTG
>JACDCN010000207.1 GCA_013817555.1 Actinomycetota bacterium | reverse complement strand
GCCTGGCGAGGATCGCCCGGCGCGTCGGATCCGCGAGGGCCGCGAAGGTTCCGTTGAGCTGTTCGGTCGTCATGGTCTGGTGCGTTCGCCTTCTATTTAACCGTTCGGTTTAATATAGAGGCCGGTCGTTGCGCTTGTCAAGCCTGCCGCCGCCGGCTCGACGTCACCGAGCCCCCTAGGTAGCCCCAGCCAAGCCAAGGGTCACGCCTGCTCGGGAACCGGCTCGCGCGTTCGCGAGGTCCGACCGGCGCTCGCCACGATCAGGCCGACGACGATGGCGGCTGCCCCGAGTAGCTGGAGCGGCGAAGGGTCTTCAGCGAGCAGGATCGCGGCGAGCACGACAGTGGCAACCGGCTGCAGAGTCAGGATCAGCGACGTGCCCACCGCCGGCAGGCGCGGCAGCGAGACGGTAATCAGCAACCAGCCGAGCACCTGAGAGCTCAGCGCAAGCACGACCAGCCAAAGATGCGACTCGAGCCCTGGCACGAAATCGAGGTCTCCGGACGCCAATCCCACCGGCAGGATCAGCACCATCGAGGCAAACGTCGCGTCGAAGAGGGGGCCGGCCACGCGCCGCTCGTCGCCCGCCCCGTGGCGCAGAGTGAGCAGAAAGCCCGAGTAGGCGATTCCGGTGAGGAGGCCAAAGACAACGCCGAGCGCCGGGTTGTCGCCATAGGCGCCGTCCTCGAGCGCGCCCGAGACGAGCACGATGCCGAGCGTCGCGATCGGGATCGCAGCCAGCGCGGCCCGCGCAGGGCGCTCTCGGAAGAGCGCCCAGGCGATCAGGCCGACGAGGACGACCTGTGTGTTTCCCATGACGGTGGCGAGGCCTGCGCCGACCGCCTCGATCGCGTGGTGCCAGAGGAGCAGGTCGGCGGCGAAGAACGCACCGGCCAACCATGCCGTCAGCCGCAGCTGTCGCGGCCTGGGGCCGAGATGACGCTCTTCGAACCGAACGAGCAGCCAGAGAACCGGCAGCGCGTAGGCGCAGCGGAAGAACGCGCCCGTCTCCGGCGAGACATCGGACGTGCGGTAGAGAATTGCCGAGAACGCGATCGCAAGAGCGCCGGCGAGCGCGGCGCGCGCGGGGTGCCGCAGCACGGAGCGCATCCGCCCAGCCTATGCGTGCGGCGAACTCTAGTTTTCAATCCTGGCCACGCGGCGTGGCGCTCCCAGGACGAGTTGACCCTCGAGCAGACCGGCAGCGAGCACCAGCGCGCCCATCCCTGCGGTGAGGGCGACGCCGCTGTCGACCGTCAGTTCCGACTTCCCGGTGATGAACCACAGCACCAGCAGCGCGGCGCCCGTGATTCCCCATGTGCGTACGAGCCAGACGATTCCTCGATCGATCGCCAACCGCCAGCACAAGCCGGCCTGCACCGCAGCGAACAGCAGCCCGTACGGCCAGCCGAAGTAGGGCCGCCACGACTCCAGCAGCGCGCCGTCGGTGTGCAGCTTCGTCGCGCCCCACACCCCGATCTGGACCACGATCGCGAGGACTGCCATGCCGAGGACGATGTAGCGCGCGATTGCGGCGGGCATGAAACCGGTATCGGCAGATTGGCGGCAACAGCTAGATCGGTCACTTTTGAAGTCGACCTGATCCGTTTATTCAGGCCGAGCCCGGTCACCTTGCCACCGGACCGGCCGCAGCGTGACTAATGCCCGGTCGTGGAGAAATGCATGTAGTCCTTTGTGTCACCGCTCCAGTCGCCGCCCCAGCCCCAGCCGATCGCGCGGAACGCTCGGACGACCGCAGGCGTCACCATCCCCTTGCGCAGCCGGGAGCGATCGAGGTACTGCGCGCGCGTCGGGTCACGAGTTCGGCCGCAGCCGACGTAAGGGTTCTCGACGGGATTGAGGTCGATCGCGTGGCCGTAGGCGTGGTTCGACCAGTTGCCGTTCGCCGTTCCGCCCGTGCAGGGTGACGGGACCGCTTGGCGGCACTCGAACGATCCGCTGACGTCGCCGTCGGCCGGAAACGCGCGCCTGGGGCCGTACGCGTGACCGAGCCGCATGTGCCGGATGGGGAACCGCAGTTGGTAGAGCCGTCGGAATACCGTCGCGAGCGGAGCTGCGACGTCCCGGTTCACGACGAGCTGGCCCGTGTGCACGCGACCGTCGAAGCCCCAGTGAGAGACAGTGAGGAGCCGGAGCTGCGAGAGGGGAACAGGACAGCCCGGCTGCCAGAAGCGACCTTCGAGGCTCGCGCGGAGCGGCGCCGGCAGCGGCTGCACCGTCGAGTCGAACGGCTGCAGCGCCACGACCAAGAGCGGGAGGGCGAGAACGCGCAACACGCTTCAAGCGTGACGCCTCGACTCACCGCTCGTCAAGACGAGGGTGATTGCACGCGAGTCGATTGCCGCTCGCAAGCACGCCTCGTAGCCTGACTTGCCGCTTAAATGCGACCCATGCCAGACGAGCAACCGACATCCGAGCACGCAGAGGTTCGGGCGCAGCTGTTCGACATGCTGGTTGGGTTCATGCGAACCCAGGCTCTTTCCGTGATCGCGAAGCTGGGGGTGGCCGACGTCCTTACTTCGACGCCCATGGACGTCTCGGAGATCGCCCGCCGTGTCAGCGCGCACGAGCCGTCTCTCTACCGCTTGCTGCGCTTCCTGGCGACCGAGGGAGTATTCGCCGAGGTCGAGCCACGACGGTTCACCGAGACCGCGCTCTCGAACGGCCTTCGGACCGATGCTCCAGTCACGGCGCGGTGGCTGGCGATCATGCTCGGCTCGGAGCAGTACCGCAGCTGGGGCGACGCTCTGCACTCCTTCATGACCGGCGAGCCGGCGTTCGACCAGGTCTACGGCAGTGGGTTCTTCGACTATCTCGCGGAGCACCCCGACGCCAGCGGCACCTTCGACCGGGCGATGGCCGCGGGGTCGCAAGGCAGGGTCGCCGATCTCCTGAGCTACGACTGGACGGGCATCGAGCGAGTGGCGGACATCGGCGGCGGCAACGGCGCCGCTCTCGGAGTGGTTCTCGCTTCGAATCCCCACTTACGCGGCGTGCTGTTCGATCTGCCGACCGTGGTGGTGGCGGCGGACGAGGTCTTGCGCGATGCCGGAGTCCTCGACCGTTGCGACATCGTCGGGGGCGACTTCTTCACGGACTCGCTCCCGCCTGCGGACGTCTACGTCCTGTCCCAGATTCTCCATGACTGGAACGACGAGCGCGCGAGCGCGATCCTCCGCAACTGCCGACGCACTCTCGCCGACGACGGCCGGCTGCTTCTGGTCGAGGGAATTGTCCCGGACGGCCCGGAGCCGGACTTCGGCAAGCTCTTCGACCTCCACATGCTCGTCTTGGTCGGAGGCAAGGAGCGAACCGAGAGCGAGTGGCGCGCCCTGCTCGCACAGGAGCGATTCGAGTTCAGGCAAGTCACACCGGATGGACTGATCGAGGCGCGTCCGGTCTGACCCGTTCCGTCGTCGATGCGCGTGCGGTCGTGCTCGTTGAAGGGATCAGCGACCAGCGCGCGCTCGAAGCGCTCGCTGAGCGACGTGGGCGAAACCTCGACGCTGAGGGCATTTCCATGGTGCCAATCGGGGGTGCGCAGTCCATCGGAAGGTTCCTGAAGGTGTTCGGCCCTCAAGGGCTTAACGTCAGGCTGGCAGGTCTCTGTGACGCCGGAGAGGAGGGCGACTACCGGCGCGGTCTCGAACGGACCGGCCTCGGCTCCGACCTCACGCGCGTCGACATGGAACGGCTCGGTTTCTACGTGTGCGTCGCAGACCTGGAGGACGAGCTCATTCGCGCTCTCGGCGCCGCTACCGTGGAACACGTCGTCGAGGCTCAAGGTGACCTTGGATCGTTCCGCACCCTCCAGAAGCAGCCTGCGTGGCAAGGACGGACCACTGAGGAGCAACTTCGGCGCTTCATGGGCAGCGGCGGCAGCCGAAAGGCTCGATACGCGCGCTTGCTCGTCCACGCGCTTGATCTCGCCCGAGTGCCTCGGCCGCTCGACCTGGTGCTCGCTCATGTCTGAACCCTCGGCGACTTGAAGCGCGCGCTGGAGGCGCCGGCATGGTCGCGTCTGGAAACGTTGTGCCGGGGCGACTGAGGGCAGCACCGTCGTTCGTCCGGTGCCTGATGACGTCGCTACAGTCGCGGGCGAATGGAGTCGTCCGAGATGAGCTTTCAGGAGCTTTCACCCCGGTTCGGCGGGGTCGACGGGATCGGCTGCCGCGGACGGCCCGCACGCGGGCGATTGCGGCGGAGGTCCGGAAGCGGATCGGGCTGAGGCTCGGGCCCGGCGGAGGCGCGCCCCGCCTAGAAGTCGATGCGCATCACGACCCGGCGAAGGGTCGGGTGAGTGATCTCGACGAAGCCGGCGGCCGCGAAGATGCTGCGGCTGCCGACATGGAGCTCTCCCCAGGTGATCTCCTGCCCGGGCTGC
>JACDCN010000206.1 GCA_013817555.1 Actinomycetota bacterium | reverse complement strand
GTCGCACACGAGAATTGTCTTTCTTGCCACGATTCTTCCTCCTTATCGGCGAACCAGGCTCAGTAGCGTACGCAATGCGAATTTGAAATGCAAGCGTGAATGACGCCGCTCATTTCGGTTCAATAGACTGTAGCCCATGAATACGATCGTCGTACTCGAAGGTGACCAGACCGGTCAAGAGCTGCTCGAGGAATCGCTTCGCGTGCTCTCGGCCGACGTCGTCGGAACGTCGCTCGAATTTCCACGCTTCGATCTCTCGCTCGACCATCGGCGGACAACGGATAACCAGGTGGTCCACGAGGCAGCCGAAGCGATCGTGGAGCACGGGTACGGCCTGAAAGCGGCAACGATCACCCCTGAGCGCGCCGGCGATGTCGGCTCACCCAACCGCATGCTTCGTGAGGAGATCGGCGGGAAGGTCATCGTGAGGACAGGGCGGCGGATTCCCGGCGTCGTCCCATTCGGCGGCGTGCACTCGCCGATCTCGGTCGTGCGCATGGCGGTCGGCGACGCCTACGGCGCGAAGGAATGGCGCGAAGGCGAAGGTGACACCGAGATCGCGCTTCGAACGGAGCGGATCGAGCGCCGGGTCTGCCGAGCCGTAGCGGAGTTTGCGTTCCGGCAGGCGGAGCGCATGGACGCGAAGGTTTTTGGCGGGCCGAAGTACACGGTAAGCCCGATCTACGAGGGCATGCTCAAGGAGGAGATGGACGCAGCAGCCGAGCGCCATCCCGATGTCACCTACGAGCCCCAGCTGATCGACGCGACTTTCGCCCTCCTCATCTCCTCGAGCGGGGCGCCAATGGTGATACCGGCTCTGAACCGCGACGGAGATATCCTCTCCGACCTCGTCCTTCCGCTCTTCGGCTCGATCGCAGGATCCGAGTCGCTGCTCGTGGCATTCGGCGACGACTACGTTCCGAGCGCGCTCGTGGCGGAGGCCGCACACGGCACCGCGCCCGCTCTTGAAGGCAAGGACATCGCGAACCCCTTGGCCATGATCCTCGCAGCGGCCGCGCTACTCTCGCACGCGGAAGAGGAGAACCTGCAGACGGCGGGCCGAGCGATCCGCGAGGCATCCCTCGAAACCGTGGCCGAGGGGCTGCGAACCGCCGACCTGGGTGGTCACGCGGGCACGCGGGAGTTCACCGACGAGGTGATACGCCGCACGAAGACGAAGCTCGAGGTCTGGGCAGCTCTGTAGGCGCAGAACAGAATCCGCTCGCGCGGATTCTGTTCGCGCAAGATCCCTAGATGCTTGATCGGAAATTGACGCGCCGTCGGGGGCGGTCACGACCAAGCCGGGCGACGCACTCACTCGTCTTGCAGGCTGTTAAGCCTGGATGACGGGGGAGGGTGGCGATCCGGCGAAGTGTCGTGGCCGTCATCCGGCCCGCCGTGAATTTCCGATCAAGCATCTAGAGGCGTCCGCTGCGCGGCCGCGCTGCATGTGGCTACCGGTTGCATGAACGAGCTCGTCTCTCCTCCCAATAGAGTCTCGTCCGGCATGCGAGTCGCGGTTCCGAGGGAGACGGCTCCCGGCGAGCGTCGCGTGGCGCTCGTTCCCGAGACGGTTTCCAAGCTCCGCGACGCGGGCTTCGAGATACGAGTCGAGCGCGGTGCGGGCGCGGCTGCCGGTTTCCTCGACGAGAGCTATACAGCGGCCGGAGCTGACCTCGTCGACGCAGATGCGCTCCTCGACGGCGTCGCGGGAGTCGTCCGCGTGGCCAAGCCTTCGCAGAAAGAGAGCGAGGCGCTCGCGCCGGGCACGGTGCTGATCGGATTCCTACAGCCGCTGACCGACGCAGAGGGAATCTCTCGGCTGCGCGAGCGAGGCGTCGTCGCATTCGCGATGGAGTCGATCCCACGGATCACCCGCGCGCAAGCGATGGACGCGCTCTCGTCCCAGGCGACTGTGTCGGGATACAAGGCCGTTCTTCTCGCCGCCGATCGAGTGCCGAAGCTCTTTCCGATGCTCATGACCGCCGCCGGCACGATCGCCCCGGTACGGGCGCTCGTCATCGGCGCCGGGGTCGCGGGCTTGCAGGCGATCGCGACGGCTCGCCGTCTGGGCGCGGTCGTCTCCGGCTTCGATGTTCGTCCGGCGGTGCAGGAACAGGTGGAGAGCCTCGGTGCGGCTTTCCTGGATCTTGGCGTTCGAGCGGAGGAGACGGCAGGCGGCTACGCGACCGAGCTCACCCCCGCGCAACAGGAGCAACAGCAAGCCGCGCTGGCTGAGCGGATTCCCGACTTCGACGTCGTGATCACGACCGCCGCGGTTCCCGGGCGCCGGGCGCCGAAGCTCATCCCCGCCTCCGCCGTGAAGCGCATGCGTCCCGGCTCCGTCATCGTCGACCTGGCCGCGGAGACCGGCGGCAACTGCGAGCTGACTGTTCCCGGTGAGGTCGTCGAACGCGGTGGGGTCTCGATCGTAGGAACGACGAACCTCCCCTCGCTGATGGCGTACCACGCGAGCCAGCTCTACTCGCGCAACGTCGCCGCGCTGCTCCAGCACCTTGCGCCGAACGGTGAGCTGGCGCTCGACTGGGAGGACGAGATCACGGCAGGCGCGTGCGTGACGAGACCGAAGGAGGCGAGCGCGTGACCGACCTGCCGCTCGTCATCGAGCTGACGATCCTGGTGCTGGCGGCGTTTCTCGGCTTCGAGGTGATCGCCAAGGTGCCGACGATGCTGCACACCCCGCTCATGTCGGGGGCCAACTTCATCCACGGGATCGTGATCGTCGGCGCGATCATCGTTCTCGGAACTGCCGAGGACGCCTTCACGAAGGTCATCGGCTTCGCCGCGCTGGTGCTCGCCACGGCGAATGTCGTCGGCGGCTGGTTCGTCACCGACCGGATGCTCGGGATGTTCAAACGCCGCCCCGATCCGAAGCGCGGGCAAGGCGAATGATCTCGGATCCCGATGTCATCGCGATCCTCTATCTGGTCACGATCGCCTGCTTCGTCGTCTCCCTGAAGTTCCTCGCGTCGCCGCGGCATGCGCGGAAGGGGAACTGGATCGGCGGCGTGGGAATGCTCATCGCCATCGCTACAACGCTCTTGCTGGAGGGGCTCGAGAACTGGCTGCTGATCACGGCGGGCCTCGCGATCGGCAGCGTCGTGGGCGTTATCGGAGCACGGAACGTCCGCATGACCGCGATGCCGCAGATGGTGGCGATATTCAACGGGGTCGGCGGAGGCGCGGCAGCGTTGGTCGCGCTCTCCGAATGGCACAACACGGTGGATCCACTGCGCGAGGAGACCGTCTCGATCGTCCTCTCGGCGCTGATCGGCTCGATCTCGTTCGCGGGCTCGGTCGTCGCCTTCGCGAAGCTGCAGGAGCTCATCAGCGGACGCCCGATCGTGTTCGCCGGCCAGAACATCGTGAACATCGCCGTCGTCGGTGGTGCCGCCGCCCTCGGAATTGCCGCAGTTGCAGGCCTCGAGGAGCAGTGGGTCGTCTACGGGCTGATCGGGCTCGCGCTCCTGTTCGGAGTGATGTTCGTCCTCCCCATCGGCGGGGCCGACATGCCCGTCGTGATCTCGCTCTTGAACGCGTTCACGGGGCTCGCGGCCTCAGCAACCGGGTTCGTCCTCGACTCGACCGTCCTCATCGTCTCGGGCATGCTCGTGGGCGCCGCGGGGACGCTGCTCACGCTCCTGATGGCGAAGGCGATGAACCGCTCGGTCACAAACGTTCTCTTCGGCGCGTTCGGACAGGTGCAAACCGGTACGGGCACGGTTCGAGCCGACGACGGGCGAACGGTGCGCGCGACATCTGCGGATGACGTAGCGGTTCAGCTCTCCTTCGCTCGCAAGGTCATCGTCGCTCCTGGCTACGGCATGGCCGTGGCGCAGGCGCAGCACGACGTACGCCAGCTCGCAGACGTCCTCGAGGAACGGGGAGTCGATGTGAAGTACGCGATCCACCCGGTTGCAGGGCGCATGCCGGGCCACATGAACGTGCTGCTCGCCGAGGCGAACGTGCCGTACACGCAACTCCACGAGATGGACGAGATCAACCCTGACTTCCCGCAAACGGATGTCGTGCTCGTCATCGGGGCGAACGACGTCACGAACCCGGCGGCGCGCAGCGACCCCGGCAGCCCCATCTACGGGATGCCGATCCTCGACGTGGACAAGGCGGTGAGCATCGTCGTCCTCAAGCGCTCGATGAGCCCGGGCTTTGCGGGGATCGACAACGAGCTCTACCTGGACGCGAAGACGACGATGCTGTTCGGCGACGCGAAGGACTCGGTGCTGAAGTTGATCTCCGCCGTCAAGAACTCGTAACGCCGCTCCCAATCGCGCGACCACCACGAACAGGCGTAGTCACCCAACGCTCGCCGCCCTCGAACCTACGAGGAGGGATTGACCACCTCGTCCTTCCTCGCGACGATGGCGGCCAAGACCTCCTGCTTTT
>JACDCN010000205.1 GCA_013817555.1 Actinomycetota bacterium | reverse complement strand
GCCGCCGACCGCGTACCACGCGAACATGTTCGCGGCGCTGAAGAGCGGGAAGATCGCCGAGTACTACGACGCACTCGTGCTCGCCGAGGACGAGCTCGAACGCGGACTCGAGCAGGGGAGGCTCGTGCAGGACACCAGGCTGCGCGATGCGCTTCGCACTCTCCGCCGACCGGGCGGGAACGAGGGGCCGCCCGGGCATGAGTACTTGCTTCCATCCGAAGCGCCGCCGCTCGACTTCCCGATCCCTTCGCTGGTCGAGGACGCGGAGTACGCCGTCGAGGCCGCGGTGCTCGGCGAGGCGGACGTCGTCAGGCTCCAGCGCCGCCTGGACACGCTCGAGCGCCGTCTCCTCACCCTCGAGCTCCGGCTCCCTGCGCGGGTGTACCGCAAGCTGTCGGGAACGGCGAAGCGGGCGCTCAGGCGACGCGAGTCCGCTTGACTGCGCGAATCCCCACGATCACCTCGTACAGGCGGTCGTGTGCATGGAGCTCCTCCGGGCGTAGGTCGGAGGCGGCCAGACCGTAGAGAAACGCCGACGCGGTGAGCACGTTTCCGTAGGCTCGGACTTCGACCGAGCCCTCGCCGAACGCCTCCTCCGCGAGCCGTCTTGCCGAACGGGAGGTGTAGTGCCACCATTCGCCCCACTCCTCGTCCTCGGGCGGGGAGATCTTCGTCAACCCGGGAACGGTCGCGAGCAGGACTCCGCCGGGAGCGAGGACGCGATGGAGGGTGGCGAAGGCGGCGCGCACGTCGTAGACGAACTGGAGCGTCTGCGTGACGATGGCGCAGTCGAACGAGTCATCGGGAATCTGCGGCGCGTCGGTGAGGTCGGCCACGATCGTCGCCTGGGGGTTGCCCTCGGTCGCCATGAGGATGTCCACTTTCTCGACGCCGCTCCCGTAGCGGTCCGTGTAGTCGGGGGCGGCGATCTCCAGCACACGGCCGCGGATGTCGGCTGAGTGTTCACCGACGAAGCTCTCGACGTAGATCCGGTCGATCGGAGTTCCGCGTTCGAAGCCCCAGTTGGGGTCGATCGGCGTGACGCGCCGCAGGTCGCCGAGATCCGGGGGTCGGCGCCGCCGCCAGTCGACGTAGGCACGCCGCACGGGGCGAAGGCGGCGCCGCACGCCGGCCGGGACGAACGCGCGCCAGCTCACCTGTCCGGCCAAGGCCGCGATCATAGTGCCCTCGTGCCGAACGACTTCCCCGGAAAGCGCGTCGTCGTCGTCTCACCGCATTCGGACGACGGCGTGCTCTCGCTCGGGGCCGCGATGGCTTCGTGGGTTCGCCGAGGGGCTCACGTGGAGCTTCTGACCGTGTTCGCGCTAGACCAGGCCTCGGATGCGCCGGCCGGCGGCTGGGACGCACGGGCGGGTTTCAGCACAGAAGGAGAAGCGGCCGTGGGTCGTCGGGCGGAGGACACCGCGGCCTGCGCGATCCTCGGCGCGACTCCGGCCTGGCTTTCGTTCGGCAGCGTCGACTACGAGCGGCACGGCGATCAGACAGCGGTGCGGGACGCCATCGCGGCTGCGGCCGACGGGGTGGACGCGCTGCTCCTGCCCGGGTTTCCTCTGAGCCACCCGGATCACGAGTGGCTCGGACGTGCGCTGGTGGGCGGTCGCATGGGCTGTCGTCGTCTCGGACTCTACGTGGAGCAGCCCTACGGACGCAGCACGGACGGCGAGCCCAGCGTGCCGCCGTGGGCCGAGGAGGCGCTCGGGGCTCGGCCCGTGTTCGGCAGCGTGTCAGCGGGCGTACCAGACCGAGTTGCCAAGTGGAGAGCGGTTCGGGAGTACCGGACCCAGCTCGCCCTGCTCGGCATGACCCGAAGCCTCCGGCGCGGTCCGCACTCACTCGTCCTCGGCGAGCTTGTCGCCTGGATCGACCCCTAGGCTGCCGGCCATGAAGGTGGTGATGACGCTGCTTGTTCGCGACGAGGCGGACATCGTCGACGAGCAGATCGCATTTCATCTCGGCGCGGGTGTCGACTTCGTGATCGCGACCGACAACCGCTCGCAGGACGGGACGACCGAGATCCTCGAGCGCTACGCGCGCGAGGGTCGTCTCCACCTCATCCGGGAGTCGGGTGAGGATCTCCGCCAGAGCGAGTGGGTCACCCGGATGGCGCGGCTGGCGGCAGACTTCGGTGCCGACTGGGTGCTGAACACCGATGCGGACGAGTTCTGGTGGCCGCAGGGAGCGGGTCTGAAGGACGTCCTCGGGGTCGTGCCTTCACGTTACGGCGTCGTCCGCGCGGCCTGGCGAAACTTCGTGCCTCGCCCGAACGACGGCCGCCCGTTCTCCGAGCGGATGACGGCGCGCCTCTGCACTCCCGCCTTCCACCACCACCCGCTGAGCACGCACTCCAAGTCCGCCCACCGCGCCGTCGCTGACGTCCGCGTCGGGCGCGGCAACCACGAAGCCTTCGGGGAGGGTCTCCTGCCCCTGCGCGGGTGGTACCCGCTCGAGATCCTGCACTTCCCGGTGCGCTCTCTCGAGCACTCCGTGCGCAAGTACGTCACGCAGTTCGTTGCGCTCGAGAAGAACGCCGAGAAGGGGATTCCGAACCACATGGCCGAGGCGTACGAGGCCTATCGCGCCGGTCGTCTCGAGGAGTTCTATGAGCCATTGGTCGTGGACGACGACGCACTCGCGCGCGGGGTCGGGGACGGGTCGCTCGCGGTGGACACCCGGCTCCGCGACAGGCTCCGCCAGCTCGGTTTCGGCCAGCGCCAATCTGGCCCACGCGACGGCCCGGTGTCTGACACCGCCTCACGTAACCGTGCGCGTTCGAGGACCCCCGGTGTCAGACACCGAGGTGAGCGCTTTGGCCGGCTGGACGTGTCTGCGGCGGCCCAGTATGCGGCGGAGTCGAGCGTGCTCGAGGAGTCCGACTTCGCGCTCGCTCTCGGAGCGCGGATCGAAGAGCTGGAGACGCGGGTCGGACGGCTCGAGCGCGGAGCCCTGACTCGGGTCGGGCGTGTCGTCAAGCGGGGCCTGCGCTCATGAAGCATGCTTGGCAGCGGCTCGACGCGTTCGTTCCGACTCGCCGGGCGGCGATTCTTCTCTTCGTCCTCGCCACGGCAGGCTTCTGGTTCGAGTCGCTTGGCTGGCCGCTCGCCAAGGGGCGCGACACATGGGACTACCTCGCGTACTACCTGCAGCTCTTCGACTCCGAGCCTCCGCTCGAGTCGCTCCAGGTCTTCCGGACGCCGATCACGCCGCTGGTGCTCGGAGTTCCACTCGATCTCGGAGGGGCCGTTCTCTTGGAGGTCGTGCTCGGCATCCTCTACGCGATCTCGATCGTCGCATGGAGCGTGACCGCGCTCACGTTCGGACGCCTCCCGGCTCTCCTGACCGCGGTTCTCCTCCTCGTCTACCCGGCCTACGCGACGCTCTACCACCAGGCTTCGAGCGATGCGATCTTCGCCACGGGCCTCGCACTCTGGGCACTCGGACTTGCACGGGCACTGCGGGGGCCCTCAGGGTGGTGGTTCGGAGCGCTCGGGGCCGGGATTGCGGTCCTCGTTCTGATCCGGCCCGCGAACCAGGTCCTGTTGCCGCTTGCGCTGGCGCCGCTGCTCGTCCCGGTTGCGTGGCGTCGTCGGCTTATGTGGTCGGGAGCGTGTGTGGCCGCCGCCGTCGGCGTGCTCGGCGTGTGGACCGTGCACAACGCCGCCCGCTACGACGAGACGAGCGTCGCTCGCGGGGGCCGTGCGTGGGTGCCCTTCCTTCGCGTCTTCCTCGCCGACGGGACGATTTCGCCCGAGAACGGCGACGCGTCGCGGCGCCTGGCAGATCTGATCGAGGGGGAGGTGCTGGCGAAGGAGCCTCACGCCGCCCTGGCAGTCCCGCTCGACGCGTATCTCCGGCACGGGTCGAACTACGAGACCGTTCGCCTGATCGCCCTCTCCGACGCTGTGCACGGCAAGGAGGCGAACTACGATGTTCTCTTCGACTCCGCGCTCGAGGCGATCCGAGAGCACCCGGGCACGTACGCGCGCGGGGTCGCAGATGCGTTCCGGGAGTTCCTCACCCAGACACCTCTTCGAGAGGACGTCGTGCCGCGCGAGCAAACCGCGCCGGAGGCGCCGCCGCCGACGTTCGAGGCGGACGGGGTGACCTTCCCGAACCCACAGGCGAACGTGCTCGTCGAGGCCGTGCCGTACGGCTTTGTTTGGTGCGCGTCCGACTACATCGATTCCTGCACGCTCGAGGATCCCTCGCTGGTCTGGACGGACGAGGAGCGACAGCAGCGTTACCTGGAGATCGTCGACCAGGTGCGGGCCTGGGATGCGGACCTTCCCGCCCGAAGCGGGGTCGACATCGTGACGGAGCTCTTGAATCGCATCACGCCTCGTTTTCCGCGGCCGCCGTTCTGGCTCGCGCTCGGGCTGATCGGCCTCGTCGTCCGGCGACCCCGCGAATGGAGGACGATCGT
>JACDCN010000204.1 GCA_013817555.1 Actinomycetota bacterium | reverse complement strand
GGATTCCCGACCTCATGCACCACAAGTACGTCGTACGGGACGGCGACGCCGTCTGGACCGGCTCAACGAATTGGACGGACGACTCCTGGACCCGCCAGGAGAACGTCATCGTGACCGTACGCTCGCCGGACATCGCCTACGCGTACACGTTGACCTTCGACCAGCTTTGGGAAAGCGGCCAGGTGGAAAACTCAGGCAGTGACCCTCGCCCCGTCCAGGTGAATGGAGCAAGCGTGCGTCCGTGGTTCTGCCCGGAGCACGGCGAGGCGCTCTCACATCGGGTCGCGAAGCACATCGGGAAGGCGCGCGAGCGGGTGCGGATCGCATCGCCGGTGCTCACCTCGGGACCGATCCTCGCCACGCTCGTCGAGGTCGTGAACGAGCGGCGCTGCGACATCGGTGGAATCGTCGACGACACGCAGGTAGACCAGGTCTTCCACCAGTGGCGGACGAACGGCGTGAGCGAGTGGAAGGTGCCGCTTCTGCAGCGCGTCCTCGAGGGCGCCGAGTTCAGCGGCAAGGCCTCGATCCCGTGGACACCCGAATCGTTGCACGACTTCATGCACGCGAAGGTGGTCGTCGCCGACGACACGACGTTCGTCGGCAGCTTCAACTTCTCGCGCTCGGGAGAGCGGAACGCGGAGAACGTGCTCGAGATCCGCGACGCGGCGATCGCGGACCGAATCGCCCTCTACGTCGACGAGCTTCGCGCGCGGTATCCGCGGGCGACGCCGCCGGGCGGCTAGCGGCCGAAGTGTTTACAAGGGGCCGGGACGGGCCCGGCCCCTTGGACGCACGCTTCTAGCGCTTCTTCGGGTTGTGCATCTGCTCTCGCAGCGCACCGTCCGGATTTACGCTCGTGTGCAGATTGACGTAGTACCCTCGCGGGTTGTCGAGGATCGCCTGCAGGGTTGCGGGCGCGACCCCTGTGACCACGGTCGTCACGTTCCCCTTGCCGTCGGAGTCGGTGAACGTGGTGACGCCGGAGCTCACCAAAGGCGGGGCGACCGACCCCTTCGGAGCCTGGTGGATGTGCAGGCCGGTGATGTTCACCGTGCTCGGGAACGAGTAGTTGAAGTAGAAGATCACCTTGCCCGAGGTGATCACCCCGGCGCTCGAGCGCTCAAGGTTGAAGGTGACGCTACCGACTGCGTCGGCCTTCAGGCCCTTGACGGCCGGTACTTCCTGGCTCGGCTTCAGGTGCAGCTTGAAGACCGGTGTCGCCGAGAGCGCAGGCTTCTTCGCCTGAGCGCCTCCGGCGGCGCCGATCACGACCAACGCGACGACGCCCACGAGGGCGACCGCGCTGGAGAGGAGTGTTCGTCTCATGTGTGTTCCCTCCTTGGGTGCTCATGCGTTAGATGCACGCTTCCCCCAAAGCTTGCGCGTCCATACCGAATGCTTACGGCCACGTCACAAATAGCTCAAGGAAAACCCACGGTGCAGTGTCTGACTTCGAGCGGAATCCCAATCGCCCTCGTCGCCAAAAGGAGATCACGTCATGCGACCATTGATCATGATCGCCGCGATCGGAGTGCTGACGTTCTTCGCGGCGCTTTTCGGGCCTGCCGCGCTCGCGGGCGACAAGCCCAAGGGCGGTGAGGAGGGCGACGTCTCGCGCGCCGACCTCGTCGGCGTCAACTTCATCGAGAGCTGCACGTTCAGCCACCGCGCGCCGGATGACCCGATCGTCTTCCCCGGCCGGTCGGGTGCTTCCCACGACCACACCTTCGTCGGCAACCGCACGACCAGCGCGTCGTCGACCTTCGGGTCGCTCCGCTCGGGCGGCACGACCTGCCGCCGAGCGGCGGACACGGCCGCCTACTGGGTCCCGACGCTGTACCAGGGAGCGAACGCGGTCCTCCCGCAGGGAGCGACGATCTACTACCGGCGCGGGACGCTCGCCGAGGTTCAGACCTTCCCGAACAACTTCCGCATGATCGCGGGCGACGCGACCGCTACCGCGCCGCAAAGCGGGCGGGTGACCTTCTGGAGCTGCGGCGCGATGTCCGGGGTTCCCCCGTCGAGCACCGTCCCCACCTGCCCCGAGGCACGCGGCTCCTTCCTCCGGCTGCACGTCCGCTTCCCGAGCTGCTGGGACGGCAGGAGGCTGGACAGCGCCGACCACAAGAGCCACATGGCGTACGCGATGGGTCGAGGCTGCCCGTCGACGCATCCCGTCTCGGTGCCGGCGATCACGCAGATCTACCGCTATCCGACCCGTGGCGGCGAGGGATTCTCGCTCGCCTCCGGCAGCCAGTACAGCGCGCACGCCGACTTCGTCAATGCGTGGAGGCCTGGAGAGCTCCGCAAGCTCGTCGACGACTGCCTGAACGCCCTCGTCCACTGCGGGCGCGCGTAGCTCGGCGAGCTCTCGCAAGCTGAGGCGCCGGTGTCCGCAGACCGGCGCCTCGGAGATCTTCAGGCGACGCCTGCGAGCAGGAACGCCCGCGATTCCTTCAGCATCTCGCGCGCGATCACGAGGCGCTGGATCTCGTTCGTCCCCTCGTAGATCTGCGTGATCTTGGCGTCGCGCATCATGCGCTCGACCGGGTACTCCTTGATGTAGCCGTAGCCGCCGAGTATCTGCACCGCTTCGGTCGCGACCCACATGGCGGTGTCCGTGCAGTAGAGCTTGGCCATCGCCGAGGCCTTCGTCAGCTCCCCGCTCGGGGCTTCCCCGTCGACCATACGCCCGAAGCGATAGAGGAGGCCTCGCGCGGCTTCACACGCGGTCTCCATGTCGGCGAGCTTGGCCGCGACGAGCTGGTGCTCGGCGATCGGCTTACCCATCGACTCGCGCGCCCTCGCGTACTCGAGCGCGTAATCGGTCGCGCCCTGCGCGATCCCGAGGCCTTGCGCGGCGACTCCGGGGCGGGAGCGGTCGAGGACGCGCATCGCGATCTTGAAGCCCTCGCCCTCCTCGCCGAGCAGGTTCGCGGCCGGGATCCGAGCACCCTCGAACACGAGCTCGCCGGTCGTCGAGCCCGCGATGCCCATCTTCGGCTCGAGCCGGGCGACTTCGAAGCCCGGCGTGTCCGACTCCACGACGAAGGCAGAGATGCCGGAGTGGCCCGCGCTGGAATCGGTCTTCGCGAACACCGTGTAGACGCTGGCCACCGAGGCGTTCGTGATGAAGCGCTTCGAGCCGTCCAGGACGTACTCGTCGCCGTCCCGCCGGGCCGTCGTCCGCATCGCAGCGGAGTCGGACCCGGATCCCGCTTCGGTGAGTGCGTACGCGGCGAGCCCTTCGCCCGAGGCGAGCCGGGGCAGGAACCGTTCCTTCTGCTCGTCGTCGCCGGCCAGCTTGAGCGCGAGCGAGCCGAGCTCCTGCACGGCGAGTATCAGCCCGCTCGTCGCGCAGACTTTGGAGACCTCCTCGATCGCGACCAGCGCGAGCAGCGTTCCCGTACCGGTTCCTCCGTGCTCCTCGTCGAAGAGGAGCCCGAAGATGCCGTGCTCGCGGAAGAGCTCGACGACGTCCCACGGGAACTCGTGCGACGCGTCGATCTCGGCCGCACGCGGCGCGATTCGGTCTCGCGCGATCGTCCGCACGAGGTCGCGAATCTCGAGCTGCTCGTCGGAAAGCTGCTCCCAGGGCATGCGCGAAGTCTACGACTGCGGTTTCTGGCAGACCGCCTCGATGTTGTTGCCGTCGACGTCGTGCACGAACGCGCCGTAGTAGTTCTCGTGGTAGTGCGCGCGGATCCCGGGCGGGCCGTTGTCCGAGCCGCCGGCGGCCATCGCCGCCTCGTAGAACGCATCCACGGTCGCATGGTTGTCGCACTTGAACGCGACATGTGCGCCACCGACCGGATCGCGCCGGACGACGCCTAGGCTCAGCCCTGCTGAGTCGGCGAACCCCATGAACACCTCATGCTCGAAGGCGAGCGAGTAGCCGAGCGGCTCGAGCGCCTGCGAGTAGAAGCTCCTCGCCGCGTCCTGATCAGAGACGTTGACAGCGGTGTGGTCGATCATCTCTCCTCCTTCGCCGTGGCTGAGTGCTTCCCGCCGCAAATGCGGTCGTGGTTCGCCGGCGAGAACCGAGCAGGCCTAGGACGCAGGGAGGGCCAATGTTCGTGAATATTGGCCCGACTGAGGACGACGGCATGCGAAGTGTTCGCAGTCGCGCGAAGCGCGGGCGTATTTGCGGCGGGGAGCACTAGAGTCGCGGGCCATGATCCTCGAAAACGGCGTCGTCCGCACGATGGATTCGGCGCTCCCCGTCGCTCGCGCGCTCGCGATCGCGGGTGAGCGAGTCGCGGGTGGGGTCGGCACGCACGAGATGGCCCTCCCCACACCCGAGGTGGTCGACCTCGAAGGTCGCAGTGTCGTCCCGGGCTTCACGGATTCGCACGTTCACTTCCCGACCTGGTCGCTCGGACAGCGTGATCTCGGACTCGACGGCGTCGGTTCGCTTGCAGACGCGCTTGACCGGGTCCGCG
>JACDCN010000203.1 GCA_013817555.1 Actinomycetota bacterium | reverse complement strand
GTGACGACGGACGAGCTCGACGCCGCAGCGGACAGATTCATCCGAGAGCAAAGGGGCGTGCCGACCTCCGAGGGCTACAAGGGGTTCCCGAAGGCGATCTGCATCTCGCCCAACGACGTCGTCGTGCATGGGATCCCGGGGCAATACCAAGTCGCGGAGGGCGACCTCGTCACAATTGACGTCGGCGTCACGCTCGACGGCTATATCGCAGACAGCGCCTACACCTTCGCCGTCGGCGAGATCGACTCCGAGGCGCAGCGCCTGCTCGACGTCGCACAGGACGCGCTCGCGGCGGGAATCGCTGAGGCCCGCCATGAGAATCGGGTCGGTGACATCGCCCACGCGGTGCAGACGGTCGTCGAGGACGCGGGGTTCTCGGTCGTGCGCAGTCTCGTCGGTCACGGAGTGGGGCGCTACTACCACGAGGATCCGCACATCCCCAACTTCGGCGAGCCCGGGCGTGGACCACGGCTCTCCGACGGGATGACTATCGCCATCGAGCCGATGATCACCGCGGGAGGACCGGACATCTCGATCGCAGACGACGGCTGGACGATCTCGACGGCGGACGGCTCGCTCGCTGCCCACTTCGAGCACACGGTCGCGATCACGGCTGACGGGCCGCGCATTCTCACTCCTCGCATCGGGGTGCCAGCGAACGGCGTTGAGGTGTGACGCGAGCCCCAGCGGCCGCGAAGCGGACGCCTTTAGGGATCTTGCGCGGTCGGAATCCGCGCGAGCCGATTCCGACCTTGCGCCGGGGATCTTGCCCGGGAAGGCATTTGCTACGATGACCGGCCGCGGTGCGGGGCTGCACGCTTGCGCCGCCGATGGTGTCTGGCTCGACCCTGACACCGACTCAGATGTCGAACAACGACCGAAAGGCGCGGATTTCTGGCGACGTGAGGTATCGATGAAAGTTCGTCCGTCCGTCAAACCGATGTGTGAACGCTGTCGCGTGATCAAGCGACACGGTCGCACGATCGTGATCTGCTCGAATCCCCGGCATAAGCAAAGGCAGGGTTAGCCGACACATGGCACGTATCGCAGGCGTCAACCTCCCCACCCAGAAGCGGCTCGAGATCGGGCTGACGTATATCTACGGCATCGGGCAGTCGACTGCGCAGAAGATCTGCAAGGCGCTCGAGCTCGACCCCTCGGAGAAGGTGCGAGATCTGACCGACGAAGAGGTGACGAAGCTCCGAACCTACATCGACTCCGATTTGGAGGTCGAGGGTGATCTTCGCCGCAATCGCGCAGGGGCGATCAAGCGGCTGACGGAGATCGGCAGTTACCGCGGTGTCCGACACCGCCGCGGTCTCCCGGTGCGCGGCCAGCGGACGAAGACGAACGCCCGCACGCGCAAGGGTCCGACGAAGGCCGTAGGCCGCAGCAAGAGGTCGAAGTGATGACAATTGACTCACTCGCATCTCGCGGCTACACGCGAGCTGCAATGCGTCGCATCGCCGCGTCCTGGGTCGCGCTCGTACCCTTCAGGTACGAGCGCTCCCTGCGTCCTTGCGCTGCTCGCGTTTCGCGGCGTGAAGCCACGATCTGCTCGCGAGGCGACTGATGGCCCCTCCCCGCAAGTCAGCGGCTCGGGGTCGCACGCGGCGCCGAGTCAAGAAGAACATCGCCATCGGCCAGGCGCACATCAAGACCTCGTTCAATAACACGATCGTCACCCTCACCGACCGCGAGGGCAACGTGATCGTCTGGGAGTCCGCCGGATCGGCAGGCTTCAAGGGATCGCGCAAGTCCACGCCCTTCGCAGCCCAGGTCACCGCCGACAATGCGGCGCGCAAGGGTATGGAGCACGGTCTCCAGAAAGTGGAGGTCTTCGTGAAGGGCCCAGGCTCCGGTCGGGAGACCGCCATCCGGTCGCTGCAGGCCGCGGGCCTCGAGATCCTCGGGGTCAAGGACGTCACCCCGCAGGCTCACAACGGTGTTCGCCAGCGCAAGCGGAGAAGGGTCTAGCGTGGCGCGCGATCTCGGTCCCAAGTGCCGCCTCTGCCGCCGCGAGGGGTTGAAGCTCTTCCTGAAAGGCGAGCGCTGCCTGACCGAGAAGTGCGCGATCGAGCGGCGCAGCTATCCGCCGGGCGAGCATGGCCGCGGCCGCATCAAGCAGAGCGAGTACCTGCTCCAGCTTCGCGAGAAGCAGAAGGCACGCCGCTACTACGGCCTGCTCGAGAAGCAGTTCCGTCTCACTTACGAGCGGGCCAGCCGCGGTCAGGGCGCCCCGGGCGAGAACCTCCTGCGCATGCTCGAGACCCGCCTTGACAACGTTGTCTACCGCCTCGGCTTCGCCGGGTCACGCGCGCAGTCGCGCCAGCTCGTCCGTCACGGTCACTTCCATGTCAACGGTCGCCGCGTCAACATCCCGAGCTACGGCGTGAAGGCGAACGACGTGATCGCGCTCAGGCCGGGCAGCCCGGTCGAGCAGCTGGTTCGAGAAGCGACGGATCTGACTGCTTCGGTCGCTCCCTGGCTCCAGGCCGACCACGACGGGCTTACGGGCCAAGTTCTCCGATTCCCCGAGCGCGACGAGATCGACGTGCCCGTCCAGGAATCACTCATCGTCGAGCTCTATTCCAAATAACGCTGTAGGGGCGAGCCTTGCCTCGCCCGGTGTGACACAGAACCAGAAAGGATCGTCTTGGCTACAAGAACCAGCTTGATGGAGTTTCAGATCCCTCGGATCGCCCGTGAGGAAACGGACGACCACCGCGGCGTCTTCCAGATCGAGCCGCTCGATCGCGGCTTCGGCAACACCTTCGGAAACTCGCTCCGCCGCGTGCTCCTGTCCTCACTCGAGGGCGCAGCAGTCACCGCAGTGAAGATCGAGGGCGTTGCCCACGAGTTCACGACGCTCCCTGGCGTTCGCGAGGACGTCACCGACATCATCCTCAACTTAAAGAACCTCATCGTGCTCCTGCACGGCGCGTCGCCCGAGATCGAGGTCTACATCGCGAAGAAAGGCGCCGGAGTCGTGACAGCGGCCGACATCGAGGCGCCCGCCGACCTCGAGATCCTGAACCCGGAGCTCGAGATCGCCCATGTCTCCGACAAGGGCAAGCTCGAGATGACCCTCACCATCGGTCGCGGCCGCGGATACGTCCCCGCCGAGCTGAACCGGGGGCCGGAGACCACGATCGGCGTGATTCCGATCGACTCGATCTTCTCGCCGGTGCGTCGCGTCGCGTACGAGGTGGAGGCGGCGCGTGTCGGTCAGCGCACCGACTACGACAAGCTCGTCCTCGACGTCACGACCGACGGCTCGCTCGATCCGCGCGATGCGATCGGGCAGGCCGCCGAGATCCTTATCCGCCAGCTCCAGATCTTCACAGACCTCGACCTCGAGACCCTGGGAGAGATCTCCGCGGACACGGCGGCAGAAGCTCCGATCACGCATGGGATGGAGAACTTCCCGATCGAGGAGCTCGAACTCGGCGTCCGCTCGTACAACTGCCTGAAGCGGGTCGGCATCGAGACGATCGGCGACCTCACCTCCAAGTCCGAGAACGAGCTGGTCGCGATCCCGAACTTCGGTCGGAAGTCGATCGAGGAAGTGCGCTCCGCGCTCGCCGCGCACGGCCTCATGCTCAAGGGCGAGGACACGATCGGGTGAGACACCAGCGGTCAGGGAAGAAGCTCGGGCGGGATCCCGCTCATCGCAAGGCGCTCTATTCGAATCTCGTGGGCGCCCTGATCGCGCACGGCCGTATCCAGACCACGGAAGCCAAGGCGAAGGCGGTCAAGCCTTTCGCCGAGAAGTTGATCACGCTGGGGAAGCGCGGTGACCTCCATGCTCGCAGGCAGGCGCTCGCAGCGCTTCGCTCCAACGACGTCGTTCACCGGCTGTTTGCGGTCATCGCGCCGCGCTTCTCCGACCGGCGCGGCGGCTACACCCGCATCGTCAAGCTCGGCCCACGGCAGGGCGACGCCGCGGAGATGGTTTATCTCGAGCTCGTCGATTACGAGCCCGCGGCTTCGCCGCTCGCTCCTCCTCGCGCCCAGCGTGAGGAGGAGGCTCCCGCCGAGGCGTAAGGAAGACCGGCGTGGGGTCAGGCTTCAGCCTGACCTCGTCGTGGGGCGTACCCTCGAGGGAGGTCATGCTCGTTCTCATCGCGCTCCTCCTCGCAGTCTTCGTGCTCCCCTCGCCGTGGGGTCTCGTGTCCGTCGCCGTCGCCGCGGTTCTCGACATTGCGGAAACCGGCCTCTTCATCTGGTGGTCGAAGCGCCGCAAGGCGACCGTGGGAGTCGACACGCTCGTCGGTAAGGTCGGAGTCGCCTCGTCGGATCTCTGGCCCCAAGGGCAGGTCAAGATCCGGGGCGAGCTCTGGCAAGCTCGCTGCGCCGGAGGTTGCGACGCCGGCACGCGGGTCGTCGTTCGCGCTGTCGAAGGGCTCCTGCTCGTCGTCGACCCCGCGTGAGCTTCTAACGTG
>JACDCN010000202.1 GCA_013817555.1 Actinomycetota bacterium | reverse complement strand
GATCGTCTCCGGGTTCGTCGAGCCGATCACGAAGGAGCTCCCGCTCGAGTACGCGGTCGAGATGAACCGTCTCATTCAGCTGCAGATGGAAGGGTCGGTTGGTTAGCCTCATCACCAAGGTCGATTCGGTCGGAGTGCCTTCGCAGAATTCGGAGCGCTCGCGAGCGTTCTATGTCGAGACGCTCGGGCTGCGGCCCGATGAGCATGCGTGGAACGAGTTTTGGGTCGATCAGACGTGCTTCGCGATCTGGGAGCCCGCCCGGTTCGGGATGGAGTTTCAGCCGCAGAAGAACGCCCATCCTCTCCTGCACGTCGATGATGTCGCGGCTGCGCGCACGCAGCTCGAGGCCAAGGGAGTCGAGTTCCGGGGAGAGACGATGGACACGGGGGTTTGCCACATGGCGTTCTTCACAGATCCCGACGGCAACGATCTCGCGCTCCACCGCCGGTATGCGCCGTACTCCGGCAACTCGAAGTCCTGATGCCGGTGACGTCAGAGGTAGAGCGCGTCGACTTCATCGCGGTCCCAACACTCGACCGAGAGCGGTCCGCGAAGTTCTACGGAGAGACGCTCGGTCTCGAACGAAACCCGAACTCGTCCGAGCAGTGGATGGAGTTCGAGATCGGGAACGTCACGCTCGCCCTCCTTCCGCACGAGTACACGGGGAGGAGCGAGTTCACGCCGAGCAGCGGGCCGATCGCGCTGCGGGTCTCAGACGTTGACGAGGCCCGCCGCAAGCTCGAGGAGGCGGGCGTCGAGTTTCCCATGGAGACGATCGATTCCGGGGTCTGCCACATCGCCCCATTCTTCGATCCGGACGGCAATAGCCTCATGCTGCATCGTCGCTACGCGCCCTACGCAGACGGCTCGACGCCCTGATGCAGGCTCAGAAAGTCGACTTCGTGTCCATCCCGACGCGCGATCTCGACCGCGCGGCGTCGTTCTACGGCGACACCCTCGGCCTCGAGCGCGATCCGCTCTCGGACTCGGCGTGGCCGGAGTTAACCGCCGGGAACGTGACCCTCGCGGTCGTCGTCCCTGAGCAGATCGGCATGGAGTTCGCGCCACTTCCCACCGGAGCGATAGCGATCCGAGTTCCGGACGTTGCAGACGCGCGGACGGAGCTCGAGCAGCAGGGAATCGCGTTCGAAGGGGACACCTTCGACTCCGGCGCCTGCCACATGGCGTTCTTCCGGGATCCTGACGGCAACGGGCTCATGCTCCACCACCGCTACAAGCCGTACCACGACGGCTCGACTCCGTGATCGAAGTCGAGCACGTCGACTTCGTGTCGTTCTTGACGCAGGACATCCCCCGCGCAAAGCGCTTCTACTCCGAGACTCTCGGGCTCGAGATCGAGACCGAAGGAGAGGACGACATGGAGTTCCGGGTGGGGCAAGTAACGCTCGACATCTTCAACCCGGCCAGCCAGGGCGAGCCGTTTGCGCCCAACCTCGGCGGCATGGCGCTGCGCGTCCCCGACGTGGACGCTGCGCGAGCCGAGCTCGAGGCCAAGGGAGTGGAGTTCCAGGGCGAGACGCGAGAAACGAGCGTGTGCCGGATGGCCTTCTTCCACGATCCCGACGGAAACCTGCTCATGCTCCACCGACGTTTCGACGTCGAGTGATGCAGATCGAGCAGGTGGACTTCGTCTCCGTGCCGACGCGCGACGACTCGAGCGCGGTCGCGTGGTACCGGGATGTGTTGGGATTGTCCGAGAGCGAGTTCTCGGAGGGCGAGGTCGAGACGCCGAACCTCACGCTCTCCTTCTGGAAGCCCGAGGAGCAGGGCGAGCCGTTCGTCCCGAACGAGAACGGCATCGCGCTTCGTGTGGCCGACGTGGAAGCAGCCGTCGAGGAGGTCCGGACGGCCGGTGGCACCGTCTTGGGCATCGAAGACACCGGTGTCTGCCACATGGGCCTCGTGAAGGATCCGGACGGCAACGTGCTGATCCTCCACCGTCGCTACGCCCCGAAGGTGCGCCGTGACCAGGGCTGAGCGACTCGGGCGCTACCAGGCGCTGCCGCTACCGTCGACGAAGGACGAGCACTGGAGGTTCACGGACCTCAAGGGGTTTGACCCCGAGGCGTGGACTGCGAACGGCGCTGCGGAGATCGCCTCGCCGCCGTCCCTCGTCGACGTCGAGGTCGCCGGCGTGGCCCACGTCGGCGAAGCCGGGATCGAGATCGACCGGGCGCCGGACGGCGTTCGATTCGAGCCGCTCACCGACGGTCACGAGCTTCTCTACTCGCTCGTCGGCTGGGACGAGAAGTTCGCGGCCCACAACGCGGCGATGTGGAAGCACGGGTTGCTCGTGCACGTGCCGCGCGGTGTCGTGGTCGAGAAGCCGCTCTACGTTCGGATAGCGAACGCGGTCGAGGGTGGCTCGCTCTTCTGGCGCCTCCTCATCGTGGCAGAGCCGGAGAGCCGGTTTGCCGTGATCGAGGAGTACGCCTCCGCGACCCCCGACCTCTCGGCGTACTCGAACGCCGCGGTCGAGATCGTCGTGCAGGACGCCGCGAAGGTCGAGTACATCTCCCTTCAGAACTACTCCCGCAGCACCTGGCACTTCGCGTCCCACCACGGGCGCGTCGAGCGCGACGCCGAGCTCGACTGGGTCGCTGCCGGCTTCGGCTCCGCAAAGGGCAAGGTGCGGATTCAGAACGACCTCGCGGGACCGGGCGCAACCTCACGGGTAACCGGCGCGTACTTCGCCGACGGCACGCAGCATCTGGACTACGACACGTTCCAGGAGCACATGGCACCGTCGACGACGTCCGACTTCGCGTTCAAGGGCGCGCTTCGCGACAACGCCCGCACGGTCTGGCGCGGGATGATCCGCGTCGAGGAGGGCGCGCAGAAGACGAACGCCTACCAGGAGAACCGGAACCTCCTCCTCTCGAAGACTGCGCATGCGGACTCGATCCCCGGCCTCGAGATCCTCGCGAACGACGTCCGGTGCACGCACGGCGCGACCCTCGGCCAGGTCGATCGCGAGCTGCTCTTCTACCTGATGACGCGTGGGCTCAATCGCGCGGAGGCCGAGCGCGTGATCGTCCGCGGCTTCTTCCAGGACGTGCTCGACCGTGTCGAGCTCGAGCCGGTGCGCGAGGCGCTGGCAGCCGCGCTCGAAGCTCGGATCCCGCAGTCCTAGATGCTTGATCGGGAATTCACGGCGGGACGGATGACGGCCACGACACTGCGCCCGATCGCCACCCTCCCTCGTCGCCCAGGCTTACCAGCCTGCACGACGAGTGAGTGCGTCGCCCGGCTTGGTCGTGACCGCCCCCGGCTGCGCGCCAATTCCCGATCAAGCATCTAGCGCGCGTCCAGTTCATCCTGGAGCGTGCGGAGCGCTTGTTCGAGTTTCGCGACGCGGTGTTCGAGCAGGGCGACTCGATCACCCGCAATAGGCGCACCTGCAACTTCGGCGGGCTCATTCTCTCCGAGTAGATGCGCGTATCGCTCTTCCTTCTGCCCGGGTCGACGCGCGAGCCGGGCGACGAGCTCTTGCTCGATGAGGGTCGCGAGCACGTCCTCGATCTCGGCGAGCGACCCGAACGGATGGAGCCGCTCGGCTCGCTGCTTGAGCTCACCTGGAGTCTGCGGACCTCGCAGCATCAGTACAGCCAGCAACGACAGCTCGGCAGGGGAGACGCGGATCGCCTCGTCGAATAGGTGTCGGTACTTCGCTGCACGGCTTCCAGCGCCGCTCGCAAGTCGCGTCCAACCCTTCCGCGAAAGTCGCTCGAGCGCCGAGCGGATAGTCGGCTCGTCGTACTCGACGACAGGCTCCCGATTCGTCGCTTGGTTGCAGGCCAGCCGAAGCGCGTTCAGCGACAGCGGATACGCGTCGGGCGTCGTCCGCTGCTTCTCGATCAGGCAGCCGAGGACTCGAATCTCGATGGCATCTGCGTCCACGACCAGCATCTATGGCCGGTAACGCTACTCTGGATGCATGACCGAGAAATTGGAGCTGACAGAAGCGGAGTGGCAGGACCGGCTAACCAGCGAGCAGTACGAGATCCTGAGGCGAAAAGGGACGGAGCGCGCTTTCACGGGCGCCTACTGTGATGAGCATTCGCCCGGTATCTATCGCTGCGCCGGCTGTGGAACCGAGCTCTTCCGCTCGGAGGACAAGTTCGACTCAGGGACCGGCTGGCCGAGCTTTGTGGAACCCGCAGATCTCGACAGCGTCGTGACCGAGACCGATGTCACGTACGGGATGGTTCGCACCGAGGTCATGTGTGCAACGTGCGGCGGTCATCTCGGCCATGTTTTCGACGACGGGCCTGGGCCCTTAGGGAAGCGGTACTGCATCAACTCGGGCGCGCTCGATCTCGAGCCGGCCTCGTAGCGTTATCGTCACGCCGTGACGAGTTGCTGCCGCGCCGGGCCGTGCGAGCAGATATTCAAGCCGCGCCTGGCTCGCAAGAGCCTGGAGCGTCATCGCAA
>JACDCN010000201.1 GCA_013817555.1 Actinomycetota bacterium | reverse complement strand
CGCGAGCACATCCTCCTCGCCCGCCAGGTCGAGGTGCCGTCGATCGTCGTCGCCCTGAACAAGGCCGACATGGTCGACGATCCCGAGCTCCTCGAGCTCGTGGAGATGGAGGTGCGCGAGCTCCTCTCCAAGTACGAGTTCCCGGGAGACGACATCCCGGTCATCCAGGTGTCGGCGCTGAAGGCGCTCGAGGGCGATCCCGAGTGGACGCCGAAGATCCTCGAGCTGATGGAGGCTGTCGACTCGTACATCCCCGAGCCCGTCCGCGACGTCGACAAGCCGTTCCTGATGCCGATCGAGGACGTGTTCACGATCACCGGCCGTGGCACCGTCGTCACCGGCCGTATCGAGCAGGGGAAGATGACCGTCGGCGAGGAGATCGCGATCATCGGCATCCACCCGGAGGTCGTGAAGACGGTGATCACCGGGCTCGAGATGTTCCAGAAGACACTCGACTACGCGCAGGCCGGCGACAACGCGGGTGCGTTGCTACGAGGCATCAAGCGCGAGGACGTCGAGCGCGGCCAGGTGCTCGCCAAGCCTGGGTCGATCACGCCGCATACGCACTACAAGGCCGAGGTGTACGTCCTCTCCAAGGACGAGGGCGGGCGCCACACGCCGTTCTTCGACGGTTACCGGCCCCAGTTCTACTTCCGTACGACCGACGTCACCGGCTCGATCAAGCTGCCCGAAGGGCAGGAGATGGTCATGCCGGGGGACAACACGAACATGGAGATCGAGCTGATCCAGCCGATCGCCATGGATCAGGGCCTCCGCTTCGCGATCCGCGAGGGCGGTCGCACCGTCGGCGCCGGCGTCGTTACGGAGATCGTCACGTAGGGACGGGCACGCCCGTCCTCTCCATCAGCCATGGCACAGCAGAAGATCCGCATCCGACTGAAGGGCTACGACCACCAGCAGGTGGACCGGTCCGCGTCCCAGATCGTGGAGACGGCTCAGCGCACCGGCGCCACCATCACAGGGCCGGTCCCGCTGCCGACGGAGAAGAACGTCTACTGCGTGATCCGAAGCCCGTTCAAGGACAAGGACTCGCGCGAGCACTTCGAGGTCCGCACGCACAAGCGCCTGATCGACATCCATTCCCCGACGCCGAAGACGGTCGACTCGCTGATGCGGCTCGATCTCCCGGCCGGGGTCGACATCGAGATCAAGCTCTAGACACACGATGAAGGGGATCCTCGGCACCAAGCTCGGCATGACCCAGGTTTTCGACCCGGAGACCGGGCGCATGTCCGCGGTGACCGTGATCCAGGCCGGCCCGTGCCCGGTGATCCAGGTGAAGACCGTCGACACGGACGGCTACGACGCCGTACAGCTCGCGTTCGAGCCCGTGGCCGAGCGCAAGCTGTCGAAGCCGGAGAAGGGACACCTCGCGAAAGCCGGAGCCGGGCCACATCGCCATCTCGTCGAGCTCCGCGGTGAGACCGGCCTGACCGTCGGCGAGACGGTGACGGTCGAGTCGTTCGAGCCCGGCGAAGAGATAAAGGTGTCCGGGGTCTCGATCGGCAAGGGATTCCAGGGGACGATCAAGCGGCACGGTTTCACCCGTGGCCCGGTCTCCCACGGCTCGCACAACGTCCGCAAGCCGGGGTCGATCGGCGCGTCCGCGACGCCGTCCCGCGTCTTCAAGGGAATGCGCATGTCGGGCCGTATGGGCGGCGTGCGGGTCACGCAGCCGGGGCTCGTGGTGCACGAGATCGACGTCGAGCGCAACCTCCTGCTCGTCCGGGGCTCGGTCCCCGGGCCGGCTAGCGGGCTCGTGGAGATCCGGGAGGCGTAGCGTCTGATGGCGACTGCACCGAAGGCGCCCGTGCTGGGCGGAACGAAGGCCAAGGAGGTGACGCTCGAGGCGTCCGTATTTGCCGCGGACCTGAAGCCGCATCTCGTCCACGAAACGGTTCGGGCGGAGATGAACGCTGCCCGAGCGGGGACACGCGGCGGGAAGAGCCGAGGGCTCGTCGCCGGTGGCCGCTCGAAGCCGTGGCGGCAGAAGGGAACCGGGCGCGCCCGCGCGGGCACGACTCGCGCGCCGCAGTGGACCGGTGGGGGCATGGCCTTTCCGCCCGGCATGCGGAGCTTCGACGTGAAGGTGAACCGGAAGGCGCGTCGGGCGGCGCTCAAGGGTGCGTTGACAAACCATGTGGAGAACGGGACCTTCGCGTTGCTCGATGGCTCCGCCTTCGACGCTCCCTCGACACGGAAAGCCGCCGAGCTGCTCTCCGACTGGTCGGACCGTCCGACGCTCGTCGTCGCGAACGAAGACGAGGAGATCCTCGTCAAGTCGTTCCGGAACCTCGACCACGTGCTCGTGACCGTTCCGGCCGAGCTCGACGTCGTCTCGGTCGTCTGGGCCCGCTCATTGCTCGTCACCAAGGCCGCTCTTACGCAAGTCCTAGCTCGCGCGGGCGCCAAGAGTGAGGAGGGCGGACAGTGAGCCTTCACCCGAATCAGGTGCTGCTCGCACCGGTGGTCTCGGAGAAGAGCTACTCGCTCATCTCCGACCGCAAGTACACATTCCGCGTGCACGAGGACGCGCACAAGACGCAGATCCGGCAGGCCGTCGAGGAGCTGTTCGAGGTGAAGGTCCAGAAGGTCGCGGTCCTCAAGGTGCAGTCGAAGCCGAAGCGCCGCGGAGTTACGAAGGGCCGCCGGCCCGGCTGGAAGAAGGCCATCGTGCAGCTGCGCGAGGGGCACGAGATCGAGATCTTCGAAGGAGCGACCGTCTAATGGCCCTCCGCAAGTACAAGCCTACGAGTCCGGGGCGGCGCTTCATGGCGACGTCGGGATTCGAGGAGATCACGAAGTCCGAGCCGGAAAAGACGCTCCTCGAGCCGCTGACCAAGAAGGGTGGCCGCAACAACCGCGGCCGGATCACCACGCGGCACCAGGGAGGCGGCCACAAGCGGCGCTTCCGCACGATCGACTTCAAGCGCACGAAGGACGGCGTTCCGGCGAAGGTGGCTGCGATCGAGTACGACCCCAATCGGTCGGCGCGGATCGCGCTCCTGCACTATGCGGACGGAGCGAAGGCTTACATCCTCGCGCCGTCCCGCCTGCGCGTCGGCGCGACGGTCGAATCCGGCCCGAACGCAGACATCAAGCCGGGCAACGCGCTCCCGTTGGCCAATATCCCGACGGGAACGCTCGTGCACTCGGTCGAGCTCAAGCCGGGCCAGGGCGGTCGTATGGCGCGTTCGGCAGGCTCCTCGGTCCAGCTCGTCGCCAAGGACGGTGACCACGGCGTGCTGCGACTCCCCTCCGGCGAGTTGCGCCGCGTGCTCCTGACGTGCCGCGCGACGGTCGGCCAGGTGGGAAACACGGATCACGCCAACCAGACGAGCGGCAAGGCGGGCCGGAGCAGGTGGCTCGGAAAGCGCCCTACGGTGCGCGGCTCGGCGATGAACCCGGTCGACCACCCGCACGGCGGCGGCGAAGGCAAGTCGAAGGGCGGCCGACATCCCGTGACCCCCTGGGGCGTGCCGACGCTCGGCAAGCGCACGCGCCGCAAGCACAAGGAGTCCGACAAGCTGATCGTCCGCGGCCGTCGCCGCGGCAAGGAGAGGAAGCGCTAAGTGAGTAGATCGTCCAAGAAGGGGCCCTTCGTCCAGGACCGGCTGCTCAGTCGGATCGAGGCGATGAACGCGACCGGCGAGAAGCGGATGGTTCGCACGTGGTCGCGGACGTCCACCGTCTTCCCCGAGATGGTCGGCCACACGATCGCCGTGCACGACGGCCGTAAGCACGTGCCCGTCTTCCTGACCGAGCAGATGGTCGGTCACAAGCTCGGCGAGTTCGCGCCGACCCGAACATTCCGGAGCCATTCCGGTGACCGACAGGCCCAGGTCAAGAAACGCACATGAGAGTCACTGCAATCGACGATCGGCAGCGAGTGCGCGCCCAGGCGAAGTGGGTGCGGACGTCCGCGCGGAAGGCGCGGATCGTCCTCGACCATATCCGTGGGCGCTCGGTTCCCGAGGCCCGGACGATCCTCGCCTTCACCACTCGTGCGGCCGCGATGGACATCGAGAAAGTGCTCCGCTCGGCGGTCGCGAACGCCGAGGCGAATCACGGTCTGGACGGCGACGACCTCGTCGTCGAGGTCGCGTATGCCGACGAGGGCCCGACGCTGAAGCGCTGGAAGCCACGCGCGCGCGGCCGGGTCAACCGCATTCGCAAGCGAACCTGTCATGTGACGCTCGTGCTCGCCGAGGTTCCGGAGACCGCAACCCGGCGTCGACGGCGACCGAAAGCCGATGCGCCGGTGAAGACCGCTGCGCCGGCGGTCGAGAGCACGACTTCCGTCTCGAAGCCCAAGGCCTCGAGACGACAAAAGAAGAAGGAGGCTGTCGCCTAATGGGCCAGAAGGTGCATCCCGGCGGGTTCCGCGTCGGCGTCATTCACGACTGGAAGTCGAACTGGTGGACCGGGCGGCAGGAGTTCGCGGCCTACCTGCT
>JACDCN010000200.1 GCA_013817555.1 Actinomycetota bacterium | reverse complement strand
CGGCCCTCCTCTTCGACGACGGGACGAGGCTCGAGTTCGAGACGGGTCGCTCGACGGCGGTCGTCTTTGCGGACACTCGTGCGCGCACGCTCAGGATTGCGGCTGCGCTGCGGGCGGTAGACGGCACGGTGTCGCCGGGGCGACCGCTGCCCCAGCCGACGCGTGGCGAAGGAAGAGGCGGTGCGGTGGACTGCTGAACTGACCAAACGCCGCACTCCCGCGGGCGCAAAGGTGTCGCGTGGCAAGATCGTCTCGCCGTGGAGACGATGCGTGCCGTGCGGAAGCGAGGATCCGAGCAGGGGCTCGTCCTAGACGAGCTACCGGTTCCCACACCCCAACCGGACGAAGTGCTCGTTCGCATCGAGGCAGCGAGCATCTGCGGCACCGATCTCCACATCCAACGTTGGGATCAATGGTCCTCCGAACGGGTGAACCCGCCGCTGACGCTCGGTCACGAGCTCTGCGGCACCGTTGTCGCGGTCGGGAAGAGCGTCCACGACGTCGCCGAGGGCGACTACGTGTCCGCAGAGAGCCACGTCACCTGTGGGGTGTGCTTCCACTGCCGGACCGGGAAGGCGCACATGTGCGAGCGGACGCAGATCCTCGGTGTGGACCGCGACGGGGGCTTCGCCGACTTCGCCGCGATCCCGGCTTCCGTGGTCTGGAAGAACGACCGCGCGAAGCTGCCGCCGCACATCGCGTGTCTCCAGGAGCCCTTCGGCAACGCCGTCTTCGCCACATCGACCCAGGATCTCGCCGGACGGGCGATCGCAGTGCTCGGCTGCGGGCCGGTCGGGCTCTTCACGATCGCGATTGCCCGCGCGTTCGGCGCCGGGCGCTTGCTCGCGTCCGACCACGTCCCCTATCGGATCGAGCTGGCGCAGAAGCTCGGCGCCGACGCTGTCGTCAACGTGGGGGAGGTCGACGACGTCCCGGCCTGGTTCACCGAGCAGAACGAGGGCGTCGGCATGGGCGTCGTCTTCGAGATGTCGGGAGCGCTGAAGGCGATCGAGGATGCGTTCGGGATCGTGCGTCACGGTGGCAACGTCGTCCTCTTCGGGATTCCGGCGCGACCCGCGACGATCGACATCGCGGAGTCGCTCATCTTCAAGAACCTCACGGTGTCGGCCGTCAACGGACGCGAGATCTGGGAGACGTGGTATACGACCCGCTGGCTGCTCGAGCACGGTGTCGTCGACCTCGCGCCGCTGATCACCGCGCGGATGCCGCTCGAGCGCTACGAGGAGGCATTTGCGCTCCTCGAGTCGGGCGAAGCCTGCAAGATCGTTCTCGAGCCGAACGGAGCTGCTTCATGAATCCGACCCCATGAATACGACATTGACGGAGCAGGTCGGAAGCGAGCTCGCTGAACTGCACGAAGCACGTACCTACAAGCGCTTCCTAACTCTTTCGTCTGCGCAAGGACCAGTGGTCGAGATGGCCGGCCGCGGAGAGGTGATCGTGCTCTCCTCGAACAACTACCTGGGCCTCGCCGCACACCCCGAGGTCGTGCGCGCGGGCATCGAGGGCTTGGAGCGCTACGGCGCCGGAACAGCGTCGGTCCGCTTTATCTGTGGCACCTTCGAGCCACACCACGAGCTCGAACGCGCCCTGGCCGACCTTTCGGGCACCGAGGCCGCGTTGACCTACGTCTCCTGCTGGAACGCGAACGAGGCGGTCATCCCGACCCTAACGGACGCGTCGACGGTGATCTTCACGGACGCGCTCAACCACGCGAGCATCATCGACGCGGTGCGGCTCTCTCGGCCTGCGTCGAAGGTCATCTATCCCCACTCCGACATGGTCGCGCTGCGCGATGCGCTCGCGGCTGCTCCCGGCGACGCCCGCAAGCTCATCCTCACCGACGGCGTGTTCTCGATGGAGGGCGATCTCGCGAGGCTCCCGGAGATCGCCGAGCTCGCGCGCGAGCACGACGCGGTCGTGATCGTCGACGACTCGCACGGCGTGGGCGTGCTCGGTGAGACGGGCCGCGGAACAGTCGAGCATTACGGCCTCCTCGGCGAGATCGACGTGATCACAGGGACGCTCGGCAAAGCGCTCGGCGGCGCAGCCGGAGGGTATGTCGCCTCCTCCGAGGAGGTCTGTGACCTCCTGTCGCAGCGCTCACGACCACAGCTCTTCTCGAACGCGCTCCCACCGACCGTCGCCTGCAGCGCGCTCCGCGCCGTCGAGCTCATGCTCGAGCAGCCCGAGCTGCTCTCTTCCTTGCGCGACAGTTCACGTCTGTTCAGGGAGATGCTCGTGGAGGCCGGCTATGCGCCGCTCGAGGGCGAGGCCGCGATCATCCCGATCATCGTGGGAGAGACGGCCGAGGCGATGGCGCTCTCCGAGCGCTTGCTCGACGAGGGCGTGTTCGTGACCGGCTTCGGCTATCCGGTCGTGCCCGAAGGCGCCGCCCGGATCCGCGTCCAGATGTCGGCCGCTCTCGAGCCCGAGCACCTCGAACGCGCGATCGAGGCATTCAGGCGCGTCAAGACCTGACCGAACCAGGGAGCGACAGCGCGCCAACCGCGTACCAGACGCGGAGGAACCCTCGAGTGAAGGGAGAAAACAGCTCGCCATGCTCCTCAATCTCATCCTCGGTGTCGCGTTCCTCGCCGTCGGGATCCTGCTGATGTTCGTCGGCGGGGTCTTCGGCGTTCTCGTCGGGATCATCTCGATCCTGATGGGCCTCGTTCTCTTGCTTCGCGGGTACAGAAGCAGAGCGACGACGACCGCGTACTAGCGAGCCAACGCGTCGGGTCAGGCGGCGGCGGCGATCCCGCCGCCGTCACTCACCTCTTCGTAAACACGTAGTCGTTCGACTTCGCCATCACATGGCAGCTCGTACAGAGCGAGCCCTGCGCGAGCAGTGAGTAGCGCTCTGTCGCGCTCGACCGCTCGTACTCGATGAACCGCCAGCGCCCGTTGACCTTTCGCATGGTCGCGAACTGGCCGACGTACTTCGTCCCGGGCTTGACGATCGTCTTCACGATCACCGTGCCATTCGGGAACTTGGAGCCCGCCTTGCGCTTGCTCGCGTACACGTTCTTGACGCCGGAGTGAGCGCTCGAGAGCGGGCCGGTGTCCCGGAACGGCTTCTTGTTGATCCGAGGCCACTTCTGCCAGCCGTCCGTGTACGAGGGAAGGCCGTTCGCGGTCGTTCTCGCCGATGCCACGACGACCACCGTGGAGGCGAGTGCGACAACCGCGACGATGGCGAGGAGCCTTGCGCGCACCCCTTGATGATGCCTCACGCGGTCACGACGTTCCAGAGCATACGAGTGAAGATTTCCTGAACAACTGGCCGAGCCGGTAGAACCCAGGCGTGAGCCACGATCACCAAGACGTGCGGGCCGGCAGCCGCCGCGCGCTCGCGCTCGCGCTCGGGATCACCGCTCTCTACACGGTCGTCGAGGTCGCCGGGGGTCTCGTGACGGGAAGCTTGGCGCTCCTCGCCGACGCGGCGCACATGCTCTCCGACAACGTCGCCCTCGCCCTCGCGCTCTTCGCAGTCTGGCTCGCCGACCGGCCGACGACGCCGGAGCGAACGTACGGCTACAAGCGGGCGGAGGTGCTCGCGGCGCTCGCCAACGGAGTCACGCTGGTTGCGCTCTCCATCTGGATCTTCTACGAGGCGTTCCAGCGGTTTCGCGACCCGCCGGATGTCCTCGGAGGCTGGGTTCTCCTCATCGGCGTCGTCGGAGTGGCGGTCAACCTCGCCGTGGGCCTCATCCTGTTCCGCGCTCGCAGTGGCAGCCTCAATGTCGAGGCCGCCTTTCGCCACGTCGTTGCCGACCTCCTCGGCTCGATCGGAGTCGTCGCAGCGGGGGTGGCGATCCTCGCGACCGGTTGGCTCGAGGCCGATCCCCTCGTCAGCGTGCTCATAGGCGTGCTCGTGCTTGCGAGCTCGTGGTCGATCCTGCGCGACTCGACGACGATCCTGCTCGAGGCGGCGCCGAGCGGGATCGACACGCGCGCGGTCGGCGAGCGACTCGCGGGCGCCCCCGGGGTCGTGGAGGTGCACGACCTCCACATCTGGACGATCACCTCGGGCTTCCCCGCGCTCTCGGCGCACGTGCTCGTCGGGCGCGGCGAGGACTGCCACGCTCGGCGACTCGAGCTCGCCCGGCTGCTCCACGACGAATTCGGGATCGAGCACACGACGCTGCAGGTCGACCACGTGGGCGACCGCGGCGCGCTAGTAGAGCTCGAGCGCTTCTAGGATCACAGCGTGAGCTCGGCTCGCACGGTGCCGGCGCGCTCATGACGGGCGACCACGCCCACGCGCTCGCCAGCCCCCGCCTCGACGACCCACTCGACCTTGGCGCGATCGCTCGTGGAATGGTCGTTGTTCCACCACATGATCGCCCGTTTCTCGACGCGACCTGTGAGCTGACCTGCCTCCTCCCGCTCCTTCCCTGTGACGATCCGCGCGCCGTCCGGCAGCTCGAGGGCGACTTCGACGGGCCGCACCGCCTTGCGGTCGAGTGCCTTCTGGGTGACGTTGGTGGGAAGCCAACCCGC
>JACDCN010000199.1 GCA_013817555.1 Actinomycetota bacterium | reverse complement strand
CCCGAAGCATACGCCTCTTCTCGTCGACGCTCTGCGTCGTCTCGGATGCGAGGTCGAGCAGCTTCCTTGGGGGAGGCGGGTCGAAGGCGAGCGACTGCCAGCGAAGGTCCTGGGACGCGCGCGCGATGTCGCGTTCGCGCGCCGGGCGGTCGTCCGGGGCGGGTTTCCCGTCGTCGTCGTGAAGACCGCACACGACTGGCTGACGCTGACTCGCGACCTGGCCCTTGTGTGCCTGCTCCCTCGCAGTAAGGTCGTCGTGCTCCAGTTCCACGGTAGCCAGTCCACGAGGCTCATCGCGCCAGGGTCGCGGGCGTTCAAGCGGGTGACCGCGGCCCTTCTCGCGCGTGCCGACGGAGTTCTAGTTCTGTCCCGCGAAGAGCGCGCGGAGTGGCAGGCCTTCAACCCTGGCTCGCAGGTGTCCGTCGTCCGGAATCCGCGGCCGGCGTTGTCCGAGGGCACCGTCGCCGAACGTCGCCCCGTCGACGGCCGGAAGACGATTCTCTGCGTCGCCCGTCTCATGACCACCAAGGGCGTGTTCGAGCTTGTCCGGGCACTCCCGCTCGTTCAGGAGGCTGTTTCATGCCGCCTCGTTCTCGCCGGCGACGGCCCCGAGGATGCACGTCTCCGTGAGCTCGTTACGGACCTTGGAGTGGCCGACTCGGTGGAGCTTCCGGGGTATGTGGAGGGAGCCGAGCTCGTCGGCCTCTATAGGAGCGCGGACGTGTTTGCCCTTCCGACTAGCCACAACGAGGGCTTCCCGACCGTGATCCTCGAAGCGATGGAAACCGGGCTGCCGATCGTCACGACGCCGTTACGTGGGCCGGCGGATCACCTCGTCGAAGGCACGCACGCTCTCTTCGTCCCGCCGCACGACCCCCAGGCACTCGCCGTGGGCCTGGCCCGGATTCTCACCGATACCGATCTCAGCCGCCGGCTGGGCGACGCCAACCGAAAGAAAGTGCGGGAGTTCGACGCCGATCGTGTCGCAGAGGAATACCTGGCCGCACTCGAGGCGATCGTCGGCAACGCTGATACGAGGTCCTGAGGAGGCCGCGTGGGAATTCCGGGGCCACTCCGGCGTGTGCGCGCGACACTGAACACCGCTGCTGTCAGGTTCCAGGCCGGGTCGAGGAGCAGCAAGTGGGAGCTCTATCGACGTGCTTTCCCCCCACGGCGAGGAGAGCGGGTCCTCGACCTGGGTGTCTCCGCGCTCGACGATCTTCCGGGCGAGAACTACTTCGTGCGTCGCTATCCGTTCCCCGACCAGCTGACCGCGGTCGGCATTGACGACCTCACGGTGCTACGACAGCGATACCCGGAGGTCACGTTCGTCACAGCCGACGGACTCCGCCTTCCGTTCGCCGACGACAGCTTCGACGTCGTCCATTCCAATGCCGTCATCGAGCATGTGGGCGAGCAGGAAGACCAAGAGCGATTCGTCACCGAGCTCGTACGCGTCGGCCGCGCCGGTTTCATCACGACCCCGAACCGCTGGTTTCCGATCGAGACCCACTGCAAGCTGCCGCTTCTCCACTGGCTTCCTCGTCCGCTCGTGATGCGGCTCTCGAAGCTGCTGCGTCAGCCCGATCTGCGTTGGCGGCTGCTCGGAGCGCGGGGATTTCGGAGGATGTTCCCCCCGATGCTGGAGCTCTCGCGCGGCTGCACGAGGATCCTCGGGTGGCCGGTCACACTCGTCGTCGTGTACCGGCGCCGCTAACTGGGCGGCGTTGGTTTCGGTCCGCTCCCGGCGAAGTAGATGGAGGGATACAAGAACTTGTCGAGACCCAGGTGCTCGAGAGCTGCGAGGAGCCAACGATATCGCGGGTACAGGTGAGCGTAGTAGTCGGACGTCTCGTTCTCGACCACTTGGAATTCGGACTCGAGCATCCCACGCAGCTCGCGGGACGTGAACCCAGCGTGGGCTCCGAGCTCGTTGCTGAAGCGACCACGAAACCGCGCCCACCACTCCGTGACGTTCCACTGGACCTTGTGACGCGTCGACGCGTCGCGGCTTCCGAGGTATCCGAGAAGTCGGCTTCGGTTAGGAGTACCGATCCAGAATCCCCCCGTCGAGCGTAGGACGCGTCGCATCTCGGCAACGGCCTCATGTGCCG
This sequence comes from Actinomycetota bacterium, assembly GCA_013817555.1. Lineage (GTDB taxonomy): Bacteria > Actinomycetota > Thermoleophilia > Gaiellales > Gaiellaceae > GMQP-bins7. The sequence goes on along the minus strand of JACDCN010000199.1, from coordinate 2,427 downwards.
GGGCGATGTGCTCGAGCGCGTGATAGGAGAAGACGACGTCGAAGGCGTTTTCTGCGAATGGAAGTTGTCTTGCGTCCGCAGCTATGAGCTCGACTCGCCGGCGCGCGTCGCGGTGGAAGCGGTCGAGAATGTCGATTCCGGTCAGTCTGGCATCCAGGAGGTCGGCTAGGACCGCGGCCTCGGTACCGTCGCCGCAGCCTACGGCGAGGATTCGTAGACGGCGTCCGAACCGTCTCTGCAGGAGAAGCGCAATCGCTTCGAGTTTCGGATCGCCACCTCTGCATGCCGACGGGCTCTCGCAGTCCGCACCCACGTCCTGCTCAGCGTATGCAACCGACTGGACGTCGTGCGTGGCGCCGCAGCCGTGAGATCGGAGAAGTGTCCCCGGCTCGACCGGCGGGCACTTGCCGGGGCGGACATCGCTAGCATGGTTGCCTCGCTCCTGGAGGTTGTCCCGTAGCTCGTAGAACTTGGGGTGGCGGTCCTCCCGCCTTGTCCGGTCGCGTCGCGACCGTGGCGAGTGCGAAGTCGTCAATCGACAGGAGGAGGAACCGCCATGGAGACCGTATCGCGGGAGCAGGTCGCTACCAGCGAGGCGATCGAGGCGATCGCATTGCCGCCGCGCGTGCAGGAGGCGCTCGGAGAGCTCGTCAGCTCTGCGAAGGAAGGGCTGCTGGCGCTGAGCGTCGGGGTCGGCCTGGGCGTGCTCGCCGAGCTGATGGAAGAGGAGGTCGACGAGGTGGTCGGCGCGAAGGGCAGACACGACCCGCAGCGCACCGCCGTCCGCCACGGCCACGAGTCGGGCGAGGTGACGCTGGGCGGCCGGCGCGTCCAGGTCGAGCGGCCGCGCGTCAGGAGCGCGGACGGGATGAGCGAGCTGCCGCTTTGCACCTACCAACACTTCGCCTCGCGCGACCCGCTTAGCCGGCTCGTCTTGGAGCAGATGCTCGCCGGCGTCTCCACCCGGCGCTTCGAGCGCACGCGCGAGCCGGTCGGCTCGGAGGTGGAGGCGGCCGCCCGCTCGACCTCGCGCTCAGCGGTCTCGCGCGAGTTCGTCGCCCGCACGCGCGAGAACCTGCTCGGGCTGATGAGCCGCCGCCTCGACGACGTGCGCCTGGCGGTGCTGATGCTGGACGGGATCGAGCTCAAGGGCCGCTGCTGCCTCGTCTGCCTGGGGATCACGAGCGACGGCGTGAAGATCCCGCTCGGCCTCTGGGACGGCTCCACCGAGAACGCGACCGTCGCCCGCGAGCTGCTCTCGAACCTCGTCAGCCGCGGCCTCGACACAGGCCAGGGCGTGCTCTTGGTGATCGACGGCGCCAAGGCGCTCCGCAAGGCGATCGACGAGGTGCTCGGCCCGGTGCCCGTCCAGCGCTGTGTCCGCCACAAGGAGCGAAATGTGCTCGACCACCTGCCCGAGCGCGACCGGCCGCCGGTCAAGCAGCGGCTGCGGCGGGCGTGGGCGCGCGACGACCACGAGCGCGCGCTCGGAGAGCTGCGCTCCCTCGCCGCCGAGCTCGAGCGCCCCCATCCCGGCGCCGCTGCCTCGCTGCGGGAAGGGATCGCCGAGACGCTGACCGTCACCCGACTCGGCGTCAAGGGCTCGCTGAAGCGAACGCTGCAGTCGACCAACCCGTGCGAGTCGATGATCGAGATCGTCCGGCGCACCTCGCGCAACGTCAAGCGCTGGCAGTCGGGCGACATGTGCCTGCGCTGGACCGCCGCCGGCATGCTCGAAGCCGAACGGCAGTTTCGGAAGATCATCGGCTACCGCGACCTCGCCACGCTCGCGCTCGCTGTCGAGCGCGACCTCCACCGTCACCAGACTCAGGAGGTGCTCCTCACGCTCGTATGAGAAGATCCGTCACCGGGCCGCCACCGAAATTCCACGGCGAGCGGGACATCCTCCGCTCCTGATGGCCCTAGCAGCCGCCCTTAAGTGCAGTGCCGCCTTTGTCGTGGTGTCGGCAGCCGTGCTCGTTCCGCTGGTCGCGGTTGGGGCCGCCGGCGGAGCGCCTTCCGGACCGACGCGCGACACCTCGCCACCGTCTGCTCCCGCAGGCATCCGGGTTACCTCGTCGTCTCGGACGGCTCTGTTCGCTTGGAAGCCGTCCGCCGACAACGTGGGCGTGGCCGGTTACCACGTGTACCTCGGATCTCAGCGAGCGCGCGTCAGGGCGCCTGCGCTACGAGTCCGGAATCTCGCCTGTGGGCGGGTTGTCGCGATGCGCATCGTGGCGTTCGACGGGGCGCAGAACCGCTCGAAGCCGGCCAGTGCCACGATCCAGATCCCAGGATGTTCGAAGTCGACACCGGGTTGGTTCGGCGGCTTCGACACTGGGGATACCTCTCAATGGGACTACATCCACAGCTTTGTTCCCGACCGCTTCAGGGTGCTGGCCTCCGATGGCGCCGTGACCCCTAGGC
>JACDCN010000024.1 GCA_013817555.1 Actinomycetota bacterium | reverse complement strand
CTCGTATGGACGACGTGCGGGCGGTGATGGACGCGGTGGGCTCAGAGCGCGCCGCACTCATCGGCGTCTCGGAAGGTGGCCCGATGAGCATTCTGTTCGCCGCCACGTATCCGGAGCGCGCCTGGGCGCTCGTCCTTGTCGGCTCGTACGCACGCGAGCGCTGGGCCCCCGACTACCCGTGTGGTCTGCCCGAGGATGAACACCGGCGCTACGTCGAGAGCGTGCAGGACGGGTGGGGTACGCCTGAGCATGCTGCGCGGATTGCGGCGGCCCTGGCCCCCGGTGGGAGCGACGAGACCAGGCACGTCATCGCCACGATGATCCGTCAGAGCGCAAGCCCGGGCGCAGTAACCGCGCTCCTGCGTATGAACTCTGAGATCGACGTCCGCCAAGCGCTGAAGACCATACGGATCCCGACGCTCGTCTTGAACCGCGCAGGCGATGAGCCGGACATCGTCGGCGGATCGCGGTACCTGGCCGAGAGCATTCCGGGAGCGAGACACATCGAGCTTCCCGGCTCCGAGCACGCAGAGTGGGCCGGCGACGCCGAACCAGGGCTCAGAGAGACCGAGCGTTTCCTCAGCGAGGCGTGGAAGGAGCGTGCCTGGGAGGATGCCGAGTCGGACCGCGTTCTGGCGACGGTGCTTTTCACAGACATCGTTGGCTCGACGGCGAGGGCGGCTGAGCTCGGCGACGCCCGCTGGAGGGAGCTGATCCAGGCGCACCACGGGCTCATCCGGCGGCAGCTCGTCCGCTTCCGCGGCACTGAGCTCGACACCGCCGGTGACGCCTTCTTCGCCTCCTTCGACGGCCCAGCGCGGGCGATCCGGTGCGCCTCGGCGATCAGCGAGGGCGTGCACGAGCTCGGCATCGAAGTGCGTGTCGGCCTCCACACGGGCGAGTGCGAGCGGATCGACCACAAGGTGGGCGGGATTGCCGTGAACATCGGCGCGCGCGTCGCCGCGGAAGCTGGAGCGGGCGAGGTGCTCGTCTCGAGCACGGTCAAGGATCTCGTCGCGGGCTCTGGAATCGAGTTTCGCGAACGAGGCGTCGCCGAGCTCAGGGCGTGCCCGGCGAGTGGCGCTTGTTCGCTGTCGAGCGCTTGGCCGAGACGTAGTCCCTACGGGTCGCCGGCGGCGAGCTCGCGAGCGCGGATCATTGCGGCCTGGATCGCGTTCAGGAACGCGGCGCGGACGCCGGCCATCTCGAGCTCGCGGATGGCCGCGATGGTCGTTCCCCCGGGCGACGTGACCATCTCCCGCAGCTCGACCGGATGCATCTTCTCGTCGCGGAGCTGCTTCGCCGTCCCGAACATCGTCTGCACGACGAGCTGCGTCGAGATCTCGCGCGCGAGCCCGAGCAGTATTCCCGCCTCGATCATCGCCTCCGCTAGGAGCGCGAAGTACGCCGGTCCTGAGCCCGAGACCGCGGTGATCGCGTCCATTGCGTTCTCCGGGACGCGGACGACGGCGCCGAGATGGGTAAGCGCCTCCTCCGCGAGATCGAGGTGCTCGTCTCCCGCGTGTGCGCCGGCGCAGAGCCCGGCGATTCCCTCGTGCACCGTCGACGGAGTGTTAGGCATCGCGCGCACGACGGGAACGCCCGCGGAGAGACGGCTCTCGATCAGCGCGGTCGGGATCGCGGCGGCGATTGTGAGGACCGTTTGCTCGGGCAGGATCAGTCCCCCGATCTCGCCGAGCAGCCCCTCGATGTCCTGCGGCTTCACCGCGATCACGACGAGGGAAGCGCCGACCACCGCGTCGTGGTTGGAGAGCGTCGCGGCGACGCCGTGGCGTTCGTGGAGCTCGGCCACGCGCTCGGCCCGGCGCGAAGTGGCGGCGATCTCGTTCGGTTTCCGCCAGGCCGACGACAGGAGGCCGGAGATGAGCGCCTCGCCGATTCGACCCGCGCCGAGGATCGCGATCTTGCGGGAGTCGACCATTGGAGAAGTCTAGGCTGCACGCCGCGCGCGAACGAGCCGCGCGCGGTCGGCGCTGGCGCCCGGGACGAGGCCACGCGCGAAGCCCGCGAGCAGGAAGACGCTCGCGAGCCCCTGCCACTCGTCGTACGGGGCGAGCAGCTCGGCTGTCTCCTCCGTCTGGTCGGGCCAGCGTCCACGGAGCGAGGCGAAGAGCTTGACGAGGCTGAGATCTGCCACGAGACCCGCGTCGTAGCGGCCGAGGCCTTGCAGCGCGATGACGCCCACGCTCCAGGGGCCGATGCCGCGCTCGCGGTGAAGTCTCGCGAGCGCAGTCGCCGCCGCCGACGTCTTCAGGGACTCGAGGTCGACTCGCCGCACTAGGCGCGCCAAGGTGGCTGCACGGCTCTCGGCAAGGCCGCAGCCCGTCAGCGCTGCAGGCGAAAGCCGGGCTAACGACTCGCGGGTCGGCGGGCTCTCGTCGCACGTCCGGATCACCACCCGCTCGATCTCGCGGGCACGACGCGACTGGATAAGCTGGCCGCAGATCGCTCGCAGCGCCGCGTGCGTGACGGTGGAGGTTCGGGTCGTGCGAAGACCCCGGAGGACCCGAACGGACGGGCCGAGCAGGGAATCACGTGCATAGCGGCGGTGGAACTCGCTCGTGTCGTCGTCGAGCGCGAGCAGGAACCTCGCTTCGTCCACGGAGCGTTCACAGGACGCGCGGACGAGCACGCTACCGTCGTGGAGCTGGCGCGCCTCGGCCCAGCGTCCGTCGGAGAGCTGTGCCTTCCAGGCTTCGGTCCTGGCCGTCAGCTTCAGGGAGTAGAGACCCTGCGCTCTGAGGACCGCCTCGACCATCTCGCCAGCCTAGACATGGGGTCAGACCCGCGGGGTCTGACCCCATACTTTGCGCGTGCGACTCGTCGACGCGATCTCCCTGCGCTCCCGCAGGCGCAAGCTGCAGCTCTTCCTCGAGGAGCTGCAGCCTAATCCGAGTACCACCATTCTTGACGTTGGGGCCGATGAGCTCGGGTTCGGCGAAGGCGAGGGCTGCGGGACGCTCAACTTCTTCGAGGAGCTGTACCCCTGGCCGAAGCAGATCACCGCGCTGGGGCTCCAGGACGGCGCCGCGTTCGGCGCCCGCTATCCGCAGATCCGCTACGTCCAGGGAGACGCGTGCGCGCTTCCCTTTGCCGACGGAGAGTTCGATGTCGTCTTCTCGAACGCGGTGCTCGAGCACGTCGGCGATCACGCGCGGCAGCGGCTCTTCGTCTCGGAGGCTCTCCGAGTCGGGCGGCGCGTGTTCCTCACGACTCCAAACCGCCGTTTCCCGGTCGAGGTTCACACGCGGCTTCCCGTGGTGCACTGGCTTCCGGACCGGCTTGCGCATCGCGTGTATGACGCCACCGGAAACGGCTTCGCCAAAGACGTTCACCTGCTGTCGAACGGAGCACTCGAGTCCCTGTTCCCGGGGCGCGTCCGCATCGTCAACCTCGGCCTGACACTGGTGGCGATCGTTGACTAGTCCGCTCGCGCCACGTCTCGCCGCGTTCGGCCTCGTCGCGCTCGTTGTCGGTCTCGCGCTTCACAACGCGGCGATGGCCCAGCTCTGGGATCTCGGCGTGCGCGGTTCGGCTCTCGACGTCGTCGCTGCCTGGAAGGAAGCGTTGCTGCTCGTCGCCCTGGGCCTGGCCGCGTGGGGAGCGCGCGATCGTCCCGTGGTGCGGATCGCCGACGCCCTGGCGGCCGCGTACGCGATCGTCATCGTCCTCTACGCCATCATCCCGCAGGACTCGCTCGGCGGAGAGGCGACCGCGCGGGGGGAGCTGCTGGCCCTTCGTCATCACCTGCTCCCGGTCGCCGCATATGCGCTTGGCCGGCTGCTCTCGGCGTGGTGGCGGGAGCGGAGCGGGTTCGTGGCCACGGTCGTGCTCGCGGCCGCGGGTGTCGCTGTCATCGGGCTTCTCGATCTTGCCTTCGTCAACCTCCAGGCGTGGCGAGATTCCGGCGTGCCCGGCTGGTATCGGGAGCAGCTCGACCTCCGGTACGAGGGCCTGTCAGGTCTTCCGGAGAACTGGGTCTACAACACCGGCGATGAGCTCAACCCGATCCGGCGCCTCGTCTCCACCTTTCTCTCCCCGCTTGCGAGCGCCTACGCCCTCGTCGTGGCGCTCGTCTATGTGCTCAGCCGCCAGTTCCGGTGGTGGTGGGGGTTGCTTGCGGTAGTCCTCTACGCGGGGCTGCTGTACACCCACACGCGCGCCGCTTTCGGCGTGCTCGTGGTCGGGCTCCTCGTCCTCGCGCTCGCCCAGCGGCGGCTGGCGCCCGTCGTGTACGCGGCCGTGTCGGTGGCTGTCGGAGCGCTCTTCCTCGTGGCTTATCCGTCTATCGGCCCATCCACGAGTTACACGCCACAGGAGCTCGAGTTCCTGCGGGCGAACGCCGAGCGAGAGCCCGGCGAGAGCTCCGACCCGTTTGCGGCCGACGAGTCGTCCACGGAGAGCCACTGGCGCAACCTTCGCGATGGGCTCGAAACCGTGCGTGACCACCCTCAGGGCTACGGGCTGGGAAACGCTGGGGTCGTCGCCAAGCGCACCGGCGTCGAGATCAAAGCAGGCGAATCGACGTACACCGAGCTCGGGGTCGACGCGGGAGTCGCCGGGCTCGTTGCGTTCGTGCTTTGGAGCGTCGCGCTCCTCCTCGCGCTGTGGCGGCGAGAGGCCTGGGTGGTAGCCGCCTTCTCGGCGGTGCTCCTCCTCGGGTTGCAGACGGATGTGATCGGCATTCACTGGCTCGCGGTCGTCCTCTGGGCGTCGGCTGGGATCGCGCTCGGGCGTCCTCGGCTGAGGCCGGCCGTGGAGGACGAGATCGAAACCGCTGTCGCCATCGCCTCAGCCGAGACCGCCGAGACGGCCGAGTCAAGCTGAGCGGCGTCAGTCTCTGACGATCGGCGCAAACGATGCGACGCCGAACGCCGCGGCTGCGGCAAGCTCGTCGAGCACGGCGAGGTCGACGTTCGCAAGCCGGTCGCACGCGCGGTGATAGCACGGGTATCCGCCTGCGAACAACCCACCTGTCGGAACTCCCGCCTGGTCGAATGGGAAGTGGTCGGAGCGTCCGCCTACGTCGATTTGCCCCACTCGAAGGCCTCGGCGCTCGAAGTGCTCGAGCCAACGCGCGGCGAACGGACCGCCCTTGTAAACCGTCCGCTCGGGAGACGGCGATCCCAGAACGTCGAGGTTGAGGTAGCCGACAATCCGGCGTCGATCGGCGGTGCTTGCATACGCGCGAGAGCCGAAGAGGCCGAGCTCCTCTGCTCCCCAGAATCCGAAGCGGACCGCGAGCTCCGGATATCTCTTCCGCACGACGCGGGCGATTTCGAGTAATGCCACCACCCCGGTCGCGTTGTCGTTGATGCCAGGCCCAACAAGGACGGAGTCGAGATGTGCGCCGACCATCAGCACGCGACGAACGCCGTTATGAGTGTCCGCGATGACGTTCTGCGAGGTCGACCGCCTGCGGTGTGTCGCGAGCTCCAGCTCGACCATCGAGCTCGAAGAGACTGCGAGCTCGGGCCCGACGGCGCCGTCGATCGCTGCCGCCGGGATCGGCGACGCCCGCGGATCGCCGAGGGTGCCGTCGAACAGCCCTGGCTCCGAGTTGAAGACCAGTAGAGCGATTGCTCCTGCGTTGTGTGCGTTCCTCGCCTTCACGGCGAAGAAGCAGGCACCTCGGCGTGCGAGAGCGATGAAGCCCCGGACGCCCTCGAAGTCGCCGGACTCGCAGCCGTTGCCGGCCGCTACGACCCGTGCGCGAAGACCGCCCTTAGGCGTCGACGGCGAGTAGTCGAGCGCTTCGACCCGAAGCTCCCGTCGGATCGGTGCGATTTGGATCCCCTTCTCGACGCTCTCCCGGTACTCGACGAACGGAAATCCAACGACGCGGGGGCTGTACCCCGCGCGCTTCAGCTCAGCCCGAACGTGATCCACGGACCCGCCATAGCCGGCGGTGCCCGCGGCCCGATTGCTTCCGAACCGATCGGCGATCCGCTCGAGAGCACGCAGGTCAGCATGTATTCGCGCGGACGAGAGCTCGCGTGGCAGCTGGGCGATGATCTCGGCTCGCGCGGGCTTCTTCGATGGCGGCGACGCGGTGTCTCCTGCGAGACCGACAGATGCCGACGACAGAGCGACGAGTGCGATCGCGGATGCAGCAATCCGCCCGCTGCGTCGACGCGATCCTGGAACCACTCCTTCAGGGTACGCTCGAGTCATGACCCTCGACCCGCGTGTCGACATCGGGCATGTCCACCTGAAGGTCGCCGATCTCGACCGCGCGCTCGGTTTCTGGCGAGACGTGCTCGGTTTCGAGGAACAGGCGCGGATGGGCGACCAGGCCGCGTTCATCTCCGCGGGCGGCTATCACCACCACATCGGACTCAACACGTGGGAGTCGCTGGGCGGCTCCCCGCCTCCACCGGGGACGACCGGGCTCTACCACGTGGCCGTACGATTCCCGGATCGCAAGACGCTTGCGGAAACGGTGCACCGCGTCGTCCGAGCGAACATTCAGCTCGAAGGCGCCTCTGATCACGGCGCGAGCGAGGCGATCTACCTCAGAGATCCCGACGGAAACGGCGTCGAGCTCTACCGCGATCGGCCACGGGACGAGTGGCCGCGCGAGTCTGACGGCGAGAGTCTCGCAATGTTCACGCGCCCGCTCGACCTCCGCGCTTTGCTGGCCGAAGCCGAGTAGCTCAGCGCGGCTTGTTCTCGACGTAGGACTTCAACCCGGCGAGCTCGTCCTTTGTCGCGCCTCTCAGCGCTCGACCCAGGAGCGGCGTAGCCAGCCGCATTACGAAGGTCTTTGGGAGGAACGACCAGTCGAAGCTGGCAAGAGTGCCTCCGTCTCGTGGCTCGAGCAGAAAGTCGAGCTCGAAGTCCGCAGCCTTCCATCCGCCTCGCATCCCGAGCCGTCGCGGCGGCTCCAGAGCGGTAACGACGTCGTCGATCTCGATCGTGCGCCCGCGCCACCGGATCTTCTCCCGAATGTGCGATCCGACGGCGAGCGGACCGTTCGACACATGACGAAACTCCGCCAGCGCGGGTCGCCAAGCAGTGTGGGTGCTCGGGTCCGAGACGACCGCCCACACATCCTCGGGAGACTTGTCGATGTGAATGCGCTGAATGATCTTCATCTCGGGGCTGCCGGCGTTCGCCGTGTCAGCTATACCTGACTCATAGCGAAGACCAAACCTGTCGAGCAGCTAGAACGGGTCGTGATCCGCTTCGCGGGCGACTCCGGTGACGGCATGCAGCTGACCGGCGACCGCTTCACGAGCGAGACCGCGGTCTTCGGGAACGACCTCGCGACTCTGCCCGACTTCCCGGCGGAGATCCGCGCGCCGGCGGGGTCGCTACCCGGCGTGTCGGGCTTCCAGGTGCACTTCGCCGACCACGACATCCTGACGCCGGGCGACCAGCCGAACGTGCTCGTGGCGATGAACCCCGCGGCGCTCAAGGTCAACCTCGGAGACCTCGCCAAGGGCGGGACAGTCATCGTGAACACCGACGCGTTCTCGGACCGCAACCTCCAGAAGGCGGGCTACGCGACGAGCCCGCTCGACGACGGGTCGCTCTCCGACTTCCACGTCCACGCGGTCTCGCTCTCGTCGATGACGATCGAAGCGCTGAAGGAGGTCGACGGAATCACGTCCCGCGAGGCCGAGCGCTCGAAGAACTTCTTCGCCCTCGGGCTCATGTCTTGGCTCTACAACCGTCCGATCGAAGGGACACTCGGCTTCATCGAGACGAAGTTCGGGAAGCGTCCCGAGATCGCAGAAGCGAATACGCGGGCCTTCAAGGCCGGTTGGAACTACGGCGAGACCTCCGAGGACTTCGCGGTCTCGTACGAGATCGCGCCGGCGAAGCTCGAGCCGGGCAGGTATCGGCAGATCTCCGGAAACTCGGCGCTGACCTACGGCCTGATCGCCGCGAGCAAGCTCTCTGGGCTGCCCTTGTTCCTGGGGGCATATCCGATCACCCCCGCCTCGGACGTCCTCGAGCAGCTCGCAAACATGAAGCACTTCGGCGTGCGCACGTTTCAGGCCGAGGACGAGATTGCAGCGTCGGGCGCCGCGCTGGGGGCAGCCTTCGGGGGCTCGCTCGGCGTGACGACCTCGGCGGGTCCAGGAATCGTGCTCAAGTCGGAGACCGTCGGGCTCGCGGTGACGCTCGAGCTGCCACTGATCGTCGTCGACGTCCAGCGCGCGGGGCCTTCGACGGGAATGCCGACAAAACCGGAGCAGGCTGACCTCCTGATGGTCATGTTCGGACGCAACTCGGAGTCGCCGGTGCCGGTGGTGGCCGCATCGACTCCAGCGGGGTGCTTCGACGCGGCGATCGAGGCCGCGCGGATCGCGATCAAGTACCGGACTCCGGTCTTCCTCCTCTCGGACGCGTACCTCGCGAACGGCTCGGAGCCGTGGCTGATCCCGGATGTGAGCGCGCTTCCCGACATCTCGACGGAGTTCGCGACCTCGCCGAAAGACGGGGATGTGTTCCTCCCCTACAAGCGCGACGCCGAGACGCTCGCGCGACCGTGGGCGATCCCCGGGACGCCGGGTCTCGAGCACCGGATCGGCGGGCTCGAGAAGGAGGACAAGACCGGCAACATCTCCTACGACCCCGAAAACCACGATCTGATGGTGCGGCTGCGTGCGGCGAAGGTCGCGGGCATCGCAGCGGACATCCCCGAGCTCGAGGTGGACGACCCTGACGGCGCGAACACGCTCGTGCTCGGCTGGGGCTCGACCTACGGTGCGATCGGCGCCGCGGCGCGGCGCGTGCGGGCGAGCGGGCGGAAGGTCGCAACCGCGCACCTCCACTACCTGAACCCGTTTCCGCGGAACACCGGCGAGGTGGTGCGGAGCTACGAGAAGGTGCTCATGCCGGAGATCAATCTCGGCCAGCTCAAGATGCTGATCCGCGCCGAGTTCCTCGTTGACGCGGTGGGCTACAACAAGGTGCGTGGGCGCCCGTTCCGGGCTGCGGAGCTCGCGGACGCGATCACGGCGCTGGTGGACTCGTGAGGCCGAAGAAGAAGGCGCTCGACCGGCGCGGCGTATTGCTGAAGGAGCAGCCGTTCACGTTTCGGCAGCGGAAGGACGGCACAGTCGCGATCTTCTGGAACCAGCGGCCGGCGACGGTTCTCTCGGGGAAGCTCGCAGAGAACTTCCTGGCCGTCGCCCCGGAGTGCTCCGGACACGAGCTGCAGCTCTTGATGGCCAGGGCGACCGGCAACTTCAAGCGTGGAAACGAGAAAAGGCGATGAGCGAAGGCGGCAACGGAAATGGGCTCGTGCAGCTGACGGCGAAGGACTTCAAGTCCGACCAGGAGGTGCGCTGGTGCCCGGGCTGCGGGGACTACGCGATCCTGAACGTGCTCCAGGGCTTTATGCCCGAGCTCGGCCTCACGCGCGAGCGAATCGTCTTCGTCTCGGGGATCGGCTGCGCCGCGCGGCTCCCGTACTACATGCAGACCTACGGGATGCACTCGATCCACGGGCGCGCTCCGGCGATCGCCACAGGGCTGGCCGTGAGCCGACCAGACCTGTCCGTGTGGGTCGTGACTGGGGACGGGGACGCGCTCTCGATCGGCGGCAACCACCTGATCCATTCGCTGCGGCGAAACGTCAACCTCAAGATCCTGCTCTTCAACAACAAGATCTACGGGCTGACGAAGGGCCAGTACTCGCCGACGTCGGAGCTCGGCAAGGTGACGAAGTCGACGCCGATGGGGTCGCTCGACTACCCCTTCAATCCGCTCTCGATCGCGATCGGCGCCGAGGCGTCGTTCGTCGCGCGGGCGATCGACACGGACAAGAAGGGACTCACCGAGGTGCTAGGCGCGGCCGCGCGGCACCGCGGGTCCGCGTTCGTCGAGATCCTCCAGAACTGCAACATCTACAACGACGGCGCGTTCGACTTCGTGCGCGAGGAGAAGGGGAACCGGATCTATCTCGAGAGCGGCGCGCCGATCCGCTTCGGCGCGGAGGGGGAGAAGGGTGTCGTGCAGGACGTGGACGGGTCGGCACGGGTCGTCGACTTGGGCGAGGGCGGCGAGGACGGGTTGCTGGTCCACGACGCGGGTCAGCGCGAGCCGAGCCTCGCGTTCGCGCTCTCGCGAATCACGTTCGAGACGGACGGTGCGGTGCCGCTGGGAGTCTTCAGGAGCGTCGAGCGACCGGTGTACGACGACCTAATGAGTGAGCAGTTGGAGACCGCCCGTGAGCGATCGGGCGAAGGCGACCTCGAAACGCTGCTCCACTCCGGCGATACCTGGACCGTCGAGTCCTGAGTCGAGGGCCGAGCTACCGCCGGCCCGTCGAATCGGCAAGGAACCGGACGATTCGCTCCGCGATCTCCTCGCCCTTCTCTTCCTGCAAGAAGTGACCCGCGCCCTCGATGATCTCGGCCGGGCGCGCGCCCGGGATGCGCGCAGCCATGTGCTCGGCGGCCACGGTGGAGAAGACCGGGTCGGAGTCGGAGAAGAGCACGAGCGTCGGCTTCTCCCAGCGCTCGAGCCCGGCTCGCACCTCGAGCATCTTCGCCGCCGACGGGTGATCCAGTTCCGTCGGTACGAGCTCGGGGAACGCGAGCACGCCGGCCTTCGACTCCGGCGTCGGGAAGGGCGCGTTGTACGCTTCCACGACGGCGTCGTCCAGCTCGGTCACGCAGGTGATCTGAATGAGCTGGCCGGGCACGAGCTCGGTGCCCACGCGTCGCACGAACTCCCGGAAGCGCAGCCATTCCGACGAGGGCGCACGGCCCGCACCGATCCCGGTGTTGAGGATGACGAGCCGCGCGACGCGCTCCGGCCGCTCGACGGCGAGCCGCAGGCCGATCGGCCCGCCCCAGTCCTGCACCACGACGGTCAACTCTCGTAGATCCATCTCATCGGCCAGCCGTTCGATCGAGTGGTAATGGAAGTCGTAGGAGTAGTCCTCGATGCGCGTCGGTTTGTCGGAGCGCCCGAAGCCGAAGTAGTCCGGTGCGACGACTCGGGCGACGCCCGCGAGCGGCGGGATCATCTTTCGGTACAGATAGGCCCACGTCGGCTCGCCGTGCAGAAGGAGCACGGGCTCGCCGGCGCCCTCCTCCACGTAATGCATGCGGAGCCCGTCTTGCTCCAGGTAGTTGGACTCGAACGCATATCCGGGGAGACCTCTAAAGCGCTCGTCGGGCGTGCGGTATGACTCCATCAGCCGATCATGACTTCCCGAGGAGGCGGAGCGTGGGAGAGACCCCGAACATCTGGAGCGACGATTGGGAGTTCGAGAGGGACGACGAGGAGTGGGCGGCGGACAAGACGACGCGGCTACCCCGCGGTGAGAAGATCGGAGCGACGCTGTACGAGATACCGCCGGAGAAGACCGGCGGCTACTACCACTTCCACCACGGGGCCGAGGAGCTGCTCGTCGTCCTGCGCGGCCGTCCCACGCTGCGTGAGCCCGCGGGCGAGCGGGACTTGGAAGAGGGCGACGTCGTCCACTTTACGGTAGGCCCGGAGGGCGCCCATCAGCTCATCAACCGAAGCTACGAACCGGTCCGCTATCTGATGGTGGCAAGCCGGCCGTCGCCGGAGGCAGTCGAGTATCCGGACTCGCGCCAGATCTCTGTGATGGCGTTCACCGACTCGCAGCTCGGCCGTCCACTCTGGGACATCCGCACCCTCGAGGAGAAGGAGGGGTAGACGCTTGCATCGCGTTGAAGCGGGAAGTAGTGTCGCTTCAGTTTTCTTCGATGAGCTCTCAGGCGACTGTTGAGGACACCCGCGTCGACCTTGGCGAGCGTCTCCGCGCGATCCGGACGCTCCGTCGTGTGACGCTGAAGACGGTCGCCGACCGCGCGGACCTTTCGGAGAGCTTCCTGAGCCAGGTCGAGAGGGGCCGAGCGAACGCGAGCGTCGCCTCGCTGAAGCGCATCGCCGCGGCCCTCGGAGTCAACGTCGCCGACCTGTTCGAGCCGAACGGGAAGCCGAGTCGCCCGCGGGTGCTCAGGCGCGACGTCCGTCCCGCGTTGACATTCGGAACGCTCGGCCGGAAATACATGTTGACGCCAAGACCGCTCGAGCACTTGCAAGTGTTGGTGGGGGAGCTCGACGCAGGTGGCTCGACGGGGGACGAGCCCTACACGCACGGCGACTCCGAGGAGCTGCTCGTCGTGCTCGAAGGCGTCGTCCATCTGCAGCTCGGTACCGACGTGTTCGAGCTATCGACAGGCGACTCGATCGACTACCGCAGCTCGACCTCACACCGGCTCACGAACGCCGGTGACGGCACCGCGGAGGTGATGTGGATCATCAGCCCACCCAGCTACTGAGCCCGCCCTCCAGCGACGCACGGTCGCCGGACGTGGAGCTCGTCGGCGTGACGAAGCGATTCGGTGACCTCGCCGCGGTCGACTCGATCGATCTCGAAGTGCACGCGGGCGAGTTCCTGTCGCTCCTCGGTCCCTCTGGGTGCGGGAAGACGACGACGCTCCGCCTGATCGCAGGGTTCGAGCGGCCCGATGAAGGCGAAGTCCGCATCGGCGGCCAGGACGTAGCCCGCCTCCCGCCCTACAAACGCGAGGTGAACACCGTCTTCCAGTCCTATGCGCTGTTCCCGCACCTGACAGTCGCGGAGAACGTCGCCTACGGGTTGAAACAACGGAGACTCGCGAAGAGGGATCGGCGGGCGCGAGCGACCGAGATGCTCGAGCTCGTTCGGCTTTCGGGCTTCGAGGGGCGGAAGCCGAAGCAGCTCTCCGGCGGGCAGCAGCAGCGCGTCGCGCTGGCGAGGGCGCTCGTGATGAGCCCGAAAGTGCTGCTCCTCGACGAGCCGCTCGGCGCGCTGGACCTGAAGGTTCGCCGAGAGCTGCAGATCGAGCTGAAGCGGATCCAGGAAGAGATCGGGATCACGTTCGTGTACGTGACCCACGACCAGGAAGAGGCGCTGGCCATGTCGGACCGCGTCGCGGTAATGAGCGCGGGCAGGATCGAGCAGCTGGCGCCGCCGGGCGAGATCTACGATCAACCGGCGACGAAGTTCGTCGCCGATTTCATCGGCGAGACGAACTTCATCAGCCAGAACGGAGGCGTCGTCGGCGTCCGACCGGAGCACGTCCGGCTCTCGCGGGGCGTGCCGGGCGTCGAGGGGGCGCTCGGCGCGACCGTGATCGCGACGATGGTCGTAGGCCCCGCGGTGCAGTGCCTGGTCCGTACGGAGGACGGGCAGGAGGTGCTCGTACGGGAACAGAGGACAAGAGAGGGAGTTGGAGCCGAGTCGCTCCGGGCGGGTGAGCGAGTGTTTGTCAGCTGGCCAAGCGACGAGGCTCTGGAAATCGATGCGACGGAGGTGACGTGATGCAAGAGTCGCTCTGGGAGCGGCGGTACAACCGGAAGGGTTTCATGGCGGTGTCGGCGCTCGCCGCGCTGGCCGCGACGAGCGGGGGGCGCCTGACGGACAGCGCGCTCGGGGGCGTCGAGGGGGGCGCCGCTGAGGTCCTCCACTACTACAACTGGGCCGCGTACGTGAACCCGAAGACGTATGCGGACTTCCAGAAGGCGACCGGAATCACGGTCAAAAAGAGCTTCTACACATCTAACGAAACGATGCTCGCCAAGCTGAACGCGGGCGCGCGCGGGTACGACCTCGCGGTGCCGACGGAGTACATGGTGAGGATCCTGATCGAAGAGGACCTCCTCGAGAAGATCGACCTCAAGAAGCTTCCGAACGCAAGGAAGAACATCGACCCGAAATTCTTCGGCCTCCCGTATGACTCCAAGAACGAGTGGTCGATCCCGAAGGACTGGGGCACGACCGGGTTCGTCTACCGGAAGGACCTGATCAAGGAGCGCCCGACGACCTGGAGAGAGGTCTACGGGCTCTTCAAGAAGTACCCGAAGAAGTTCACGCTGCTCGACGGTAGTCTCGAGACCGTCGGCTCGGTGTTGATGATGATGGGGTACTCGTACAACTCCGACTCGGCGAGCGAGCTCGATAAGGCGAGGAAGTTCTTGATCGACCTCAAGCCGTTCGTGCACTCGATCGACTCGGTCAACCTGAAGCAGAAGATTCTCAGAGGCAAGGCTTACGGCGGCATGGCGTGGAACGGGGACAGCGCCGTGATCATCGGGCAGAAGCCCGCCGAGTACATCATCCCCGGAGAGGGTGCGGAGTTCTGGATCGATGCTTACGTCATCCCGACCGGCGCGAAGAATCCGGACGCCGCTCACAAGTGGATCGACTTCTGTTACCAGCCAAGGGTCAACGCCCAGGAGACGTCGTACACGTACTACGGCTCGCCGGTCAAGCGGACTCTTCTGAAGAGCGTGCTGGCGAAGAGCGTCTACAACAACACTGACGTGTTCCCATCGCCGAGCCTGGTGAAGAAGCTCGTCTCCTCGAACGTCTCCGCGAAGGGAACGAGGTCGCGCGAGCGGATCTGGACCGAGTTCAAGAGCGCATAGGAAAATGGCGACGGAAGTCGCACCGGAGAG
>JACDCN010000198.1 GCA_013817555.1 Actinomycetota bacterium | reverse complement strand
AGCCATTGCAGCACGGCGGTTGCTCCTAGCAGGGGGGGGGATAATAGAGTCGCGCTATGAGGTGGCTCGTGAGCGCTTTCCGGCTGGCAGTCACGGCAGGTGTCTTGGCGTCTGTTCTCGCGGCGGGAGCATCAGCGGCCGCGTTGTCGGAGACCAAGTCCCCACTCGTCGGGACCTGGCGCACGAACATCATCTCGCCGGCCGACGCCGAGGTGACCCTCCGCCGGCACGGGCTGTCGAAGTGGATCGCGCCTTTTCGACGACAGACGCCCTTCACGGAGCCGATGTCGCTCATTCTCGTTATCACACCTAAGGAATGGGACCTGTACGGCAAGCCGAAGGGGAAACCACGCGTGGAGATCGACTACGACGCGGAGTACGTCGTGAAAGGGAGCACTGTCGACAAGATCCACTCGGGCGGCTTCACCACGCTGCGCTGGTCTGTGAAGGGACGCAAGCTGACGCTTCGCTGGGTCAAAACGACAGAGCCGCCATACATGGGTATCCCCGACAAAGTCTTCCAGTATGCGCTGTACATGACGCGCAACTTCTCGCGGGTCGGCTAGAGCGAGCCGGAGCGATACGAGGGCTTATCCTCGCTACGCCCCATCCCTAGACTGGTCCGTCTTACTTCAAATACTTGTAAGCGTGTCGTCCCGTGGGTAAAAGTAGAGGACGACCGGCGCCCCTCGGACGCTCTCCAGGGACACGTCCTCGCCCGAGTCGCTCGGGAGCATGAAGGTCGGGGCCGGCTTGCCTTCCTCGATCATCACGGAGGTGGCTCGGCCGCAAAGAAGCCCTGGTCGACCCCTTCGGCGTTGACGACTTGGAACAGGGTGAACTCGCCCCTTCCGCTCGTCGGGCGACCCGCGAAGACCGTCATTCGCCCCGTGTCAGGCAGCTCGATGATCTCGGGGTGGTTGAGTGGTGCGATGAATAGAAAGCGGACTGGCTCATCTGAATGGTTCGTGAGCTGGTGAGCATCGCCTCGCCGGAAGAGAACCGAGTCGCCCGGTTGCAGTTCTCGCTCGCCGTCCGCCGTTCGGAGCGTCGGATTGCCCACCAGAACGATGAGGAGCTCCTCGTTCGCGTGGTGGGCGTGGTACGGCATGTTGCTCTCGCCCGGATCAATCTCCCAGAAGCTCACTCCGAGCTGATCCGATCCGAGAGTCCGCGCGAGATACAGGCGGCGTGCCCGGAATCCCGGCGGGGCGTCGCGCTCCTCCTCCCACGACGGCTCGAAGATGTTGATCGGGTCCGTCGGCACGCTCGGAGCCTAGTGGACTCGGCCTCGAACCTTCCGACGTTCACGCGCCGTGCCCGCACGCGTCCTCGTTCACTCGGTCGATTCTGTACCTCCGTGCGCCGCACATCAGCGACCGAAGCGCCGTTTACTGCACTTACGTGCCTACGAGTCGTCCTTTGGATAGAAATAGAGCACAATGGGTCTGCCGCGGAGAGCGGACAAGGTGATCACGGCACCTGAGTCTGCGGGCAGCGAGAACTCTGGCGCGGGCTTTCCTTCCTCGACCATCGACCGATCGTATCTGCGTCAGTCGTCGGCGAGCGGCCCTGGGAAACCAGCACTTCCCGGCCGGTAATCGTCTCCCAGACTGCACAGCTTCCGCAATAGGAACACGGCCGGACGCGTGCGTATTGCACGCACTCGTCACTCGGTAGCAGTCAAGTTCGTTCGAGAGGATTACGTGGAGACGGGCGCGAAGGAGGTGTTGCCAGCACGCTCGCCCAGACGAGGGGGCCATCATGCGACCCACGGCATCCCAGCTACTCCGCTGCGATCACCTCGAGCAGCTCGGCCCGCGCCGGTCCCAAGGGGGAGGGTGGTGCTCCCTCGGAGGCGATTTTTCGGGCTCGTTCGATGAGGTCCTCCTCTCGCTCCATTGCATCAGGCGGATCGAGAAGGTTCACGCATCGCGCGACCGCCCGGAAGAGGCCTGGATCTTTTGCTGCGTCCATGCTGGCAGTCAATCGGAGGAACAAAGCCATGCTGTCGCTCGGGTCGCGTACGTCTATCGGCTCGCCTTGCCAGAGCCGAAGCCGATCCCGATCCTCGGCCGAAACCGCATCGAATCGCGCGGCGGCGTCCGCGCCCACGGCAGCGTCGAAAGCGCGGGCGATCCCCGGCGCATCGTCGGTTCGAGCAGCGATTCGCGCGAGCGTGAACCCGTGGTGGAGCGAGAGTGAGGCGCCGTAGGCGAACGTGGGATTTGTATGGCAGAGGGCATCGCCGATCGGCTGGATTCCCACGGCCACTGGCTCACCCTCCACCATGAGAGAGCGGTGGACGTTTTGCAGACTCCCCATCGGCAGCACCGGACTTATCGCGTCGGACTGATCCGGATGTACCCAAGGCACAAGCGAAGGCATCGACAGCGCCGTGGCCATGTAGGCCTTCTCGAACCTGAGCACGCGCAGGTCTCGTTCCCAGGGCGGGATCATCAGCACGAGCGCGAACGTCCGATTGTCCTCGACGAACATCCCGAAGGCCATGTAACCGATCTCACCTCGCGGCACGCGATGGAGGGAGCGGACGGTGGGCATCTCCACGCCCGGGCGGAAGCGGAAGTGTCGGCTGTAGTAGATAAGACCGCACTCCGTTCTTCGCTCGAGGGGCGGGCGAGCTCTCAGGGAAACGAGCCAGGACACGACTGGCGACGTACGTCCGAGTGCATCGACAAAGAGGTCCGCCTCGATCTCCTCGCCGCGGCCGGTGCGAGCCCCTGTCACTCGAACACTGCCGCCTCGCGAACTGTGATCGGCCGCGAGATCGACCACCCGAGTGTTGGTCACCACGTTGATATTTGCCTCGTCGTCTACCGCTCGCCTGAGCGCGATCTCGAACACCGGCCGGCGAGCAAAGATTGACACGAACGACTCGTCCTGCGACTCCGGGTCCCCTGGTAACAGCTCGTACTGACGATTCTCCACTGCTCCGAGTCCAAGGACGGCCTCGAGGACGTCAGGTGCTTCGTCCAAGAGCACACGTCGACCGAGGCCGAGGAAGTTGTGAGGTTGGCGGAAGTGGGGGATGCCGGGGCGCTCCCAGTCATCGAACAGCTCGTCTGCGCCGCCGTTTCCGATCGGCCCGTCGCGCTCGAGCACAATTACGCGCCGCCCGCTGCGTGCAAAGGCGAGGGCGACGGACAGGCCTGCCAGCCCACCGCCCAGCACAGCGACGTCCGCTCGAGGGGTTGCTCCTGGCACGCGCTCCCCATCATGCGCGGCCTCGACGCCTCCAACAAGGCATCGCAGGCCCCCCGGCACCATCTCGCCGCCAACCCGGCTACGATCGCGGGATGCGTCTCCTTAAGGACGCGAAGGTCGACTTGATCTCCAGAGTGCCGCTCTTTGCCGGTTGCTCGAAGAAAGAACTCGGCCTGATCGCGAACCTCGCCGACCTGATCGAACTTCCCGAAGGCAAGACGCTGATCAAAGAGGGTGCGTTCGCTAGCGAGTTCTTCATTCTGATTGACGGTACCGTTCGGGTATCCCGAGGTGGGCGGAAGTCTCGCGACCTCGCAGGCGGCGATTGGGTGGGTGAGATTGCGCTCGTCGCCAACGTACCGCGCACCGCAACGGTGGTCACGACATCGCCGCTGAGCGCTCTCGTGCTGACACGCGGGGGATTCTCGGCACTGATGCAGGACGTGCCTTCGATCGCAGCCAAGGTGCTCGCGGCGCTAGGCGAACGTCTTGCTCCCGAGACGATCTAACTTCTCCACCACGCGGGCGGGCTTCGAGGCGGAGCCGAGCGGGCTCGTGCGTCGGTCCGGGAGCAACAGCAAGGCGCAATGGTGGGGGTGGTTGACGATTACGCTGCTCACGCGATGGACATCGTCGGTCCGCCGTCGGAACGCTACGTCTAGCGGCAGTCGGGCAGGCGTTCGAGCTATTGCAAAAGGACCACCGCGTGTCGTCGTTGGGCTTCTCGGAGCGCAGACCTCATCCGGCCGTCCGCCGACCGACCACGACCACATAGCTCGCAGGACGGTTCGCCCAATAGGCAAGAAGCGTTTCGACACGCGTGCGGAGTTCGGCCAGCTGATCAGGGTCGTCCAGCTTTGCGGCGAGCGTGCGCAGCTGTCCTGACTGCTCGAGCGCCTCGTCCCAACTTGACGCGCCCGGCTCGGCTGGAACCTCCCGAAGCCGCGCTTCCAGCTCGAACGCGTCGCCGAGGAGATCTTCGACGTGATCTGCGAAGGCCCCAGGATGGTCACCGTCCTCATCGTCGCCGAACTCACGCAGGATCGAGGTCCACTCGCCGGCACGCGAGTGCATCGGCATCAGCGCGAGACCCAGTCGGCCATCGGGCCGACAAGCGCGGACGAGCTCACGCGCAGCCCGGCGGTGGTCGGAGGCGAAGATGATCCCGAAGGTCGATACGACGACGTCGAATTCCGCGTCCGCGTATGGCAGAGACTGCGCATCGCCGACATCGAAGCGGACGTCGAGCCCGTCTTCCGCCGCACGGGCACGAGCACGTTCGATCCCGTCCTCCGCAATGTCGATTCCTGTGACCCGCGCGCCGGTCCGCGCAGCGAGCAGGGCC
>JACDCN010000023.1 GCA_013817555.1 Actinomycetota bacterium | reverse complement strand
CTCCTCTACACGTCGATTGCCGGAGGCGGAAATCCCTCGCTCGCTCCCAGTGAGCTAGCGGGCCGATCCGGCGAAGTGCAGCTCGCGGGTCTCGTGGTCGGTCCGGTCACCGGTGACGCCCACGCAGACGGGCTGCGCTTCACCCTGCGCGACATCGGTAAGACATCACGAGCCTCGATTCCGGTCCTCTATGCCGGATCGGTGCCCGACCTCTTCAAGGTGGGACGGCAGATCGTGGTCGACGGGCGCCTGCGGGGCGGCACGTTCGTCGCCGAGCCGGGCTCGATGATCACGAAGTGCCCCTCGAAGTACGCGCCCAAGCAGACCGGCGACTCGGCGTAACAACAGATGGCCGAGCTCGGTCGCGCCGCCCTCGTCGTCAGTCTCGGTCTATCCCTCTATGCGCTCGTGGCCGGGGCGGCGGCGGCGAAGCTCGGCCGACGCCGGCTGGCGGTCTCGGCGCAGAACGCCCTCGTCGCCGCTTTCGGGTCGACGCTCGTCGCCTCGGCGGTCCTCGTCTCGGCGCTTCTCCGTAACGACTTCTCGTTCACCTACGTCGCGAGGACGACCAGCGAGGCGCTTCCGACCGCCTACACGATCTCGGCCTTCTGGGGTGGACAGGAGGGTTCGCTCCTGCTCTGGCTGCTCGTCCTCACGGGCTTCGCCGCCGCCTCAGTGGGGCTGAACCGCCGCTGGGCACGGGATCTGATCGTCTGGGTCGTGCCGGTCTTCGCGGCAGTCTCGGTCTTCTTCGCGTTCGTGCTCGTCGCCGTGGCAAGTCCGTTCACGACCCAGGCGGCGCCTGCGGACGGCGCCGGAATGACCCCGAGCTTGCAGAACCCGTACATGCTCGCGCACCCCGTATTTCTCTATCTGGGCTACGTCGGCCTCACCGTTCCGTTCGCCTTCGCCATGGGAGCGCTCCTGTCGGGCCAGACCGACGAGCGCTGGCTCGTCGCCACACGCAGGTGGACCCTCGTCGCGTGGGCCGCGCTCGGGATCGGTCAGCTCGTGGGCTCGAAGTGGGCCTACGAGGAGGTCGGCTGGGGCGGCTACTTCGCGTGGGATCCTGTCGAGAACGCGGCCCTGATGCCATGGCTCGTCGCGACCGCGTTCCTGCACTCCGTGATGATCCAGGAGAAACGCGGGATGCTGCGCGTCTGGAACGTCCTTCTCGTCCTCCTCGCGTTCTCGCTCGCGCTGTTCGGGACGTTTCTGACCCGTTCGGGAATCCTCAACTCGATCCACTCGTTCACGCAGAGCTCGATCGGGCCATGGTTTCTCGGATTCATCGGCGTGGTCGTGACCGTTTCGCTCGCGCTCGTGTTCTGGCGTCTGCCGCGACTGCGATCGCCGACGAAGCTCGAGTCTCCGATCTCGCGTGAGGCCGCCTTCCTCTACAACAACCTGCTCCTGCTCGCGCTCTGCCTGACGATCTTCTGGGGCGTCGTCTATCCGCTGCTCTCCGAGGCTGTGCGCGGGGAGTCGGTAGTCCTCGGGCGCGAGTACTACGACTTCTTCCTACGTATCTTCGGACTGCCGCTGCTCCTGTTGATGGGTATCGGGCCGCTCATCGCGTGGCGCAGGGCGTCGCTGCGGAGTCTCTTGACCACCTTCCGCTGGCCGACGGGCGTCGCGATTGCAACTGGAGCGGTCCTGCTCGTTCTCGGGGCCGGAAGCTCCGTTCCGGGACTGATCGCCTACACGTTCTCCTCGTTCGTCGCCGCGACGATCGCGCTCGAGTTCGCGCGCGGAACCAGGGCGCGCAAGGCGCTCGGAGCAACGTCGTGGCCGGGCGCGTTCTCCTCGCTGATCGCTCGCAACCGCCGGCGCTACGGTGGCTACGTCGTCCATGCCGCGATCGTTCTCCTGGCGATCGGGGTCGCGGGCTCGAGCGCGTTCGACACCGTCGCCGAGGCCAAGCTGGAGCGCGGCGAGTCGATGAATGTCGGCGGCTATACGCTCGTCTATCGTTCGCTGGACGAGCGCCTTGCGGCGAACGCGACGGAAATTCGCGCTCGACTCGCCGTCAGTCGCGGAGACCGGGACCTGGGAACGCTCGACGCGGGGAAGAACGCGTACACGATCGAAGCACAGGTCTCGAACGAGGTCGGGATCCGGAGTGACCCACTGACGGGCGAAGACCTCTTCGTCATCGCCGAGCAGATCGACCCGGACGGCACCGTGTACTTCCGAGTCTTCGTCAAGCCACTCGTGAACCTCATCTGGATCGCCGGTCTCGTCTTCCTGCTCGGATCGATCGTCACCCTCTGGCCGGACGCGCGTGAGCAGCGGCGTCTCGCCGGGCGGACCCGCGAGATCGGCGTCCCTGCGACGCGTTGACGCTCGCGTTGCTCTTCGCCGCCCTCCTCGCCGTAGCCTGCGTCGTCGCGGTCGCGTTGCCGTTTCTGAGAGAGCCGGAGCCGGAGTCCGATAGCCTTGACGAGCTCGACGACCGCGAACGGCGCCGTTTGGAGCTCTTGGAGGCGCGCGACCGGGCGCTCGCCGCTCTCAAGGAGCTCGAATTCGACCATAGGACGGGAACTATCTCCGACGAGGACTACAGGACACTGATCGGCCCGCTCCGGCGCGAGGCGGCGACCTCGTTGCAGGATCTCGAACGCGACGGAGACACCCTCGCTCCACGGCCGGAGCAGGGACGTCCGACCGGTGAGCGAACCTCGTGAGCATGCGACGGCGTCTTGCAGTCGTTCTCGGGCTTTCGCTCGTATTCGTCGCCTCTGCGGCCGGCCAGGATCCAGGGGCCGAAAAGGCGCAGGTCGATCGACGCATCGCCGAGCTGCAAGCAGAGATCGCGGCGGCGAAGGAGAACGAAGGCGTTCTCACGTCCCAGCTCGGGGAGGTCGTGACCGAGCTCCGGGCGGCACAGTCGGCCGTGGAGAGCGCCGAGGGAAGCCTCGGGCTTCTCGAGTCCGACCTTGCGACCGAGCAGGACCGGCTCGAGCGCCTGACTGCGCTGCTCGACGAGCAGACCCGTCGCCTGCGGCGACTCCAGGAGGAGTACCGCCGCGCGGTCGAGATCCTGGAGGCACGAGTCCGGGCGGTCTACATCGAGGAGGAGCCGGACGCGCTCGCGGTGCTCGTCTCGGCGACGACGTTCGGGGATCTGATCGACAGCTACGAGTTCGTGAACCGGATCGGGAGCCAGGATCGGCGAATCGCGCGCCAGGTGGAGACCGCCAGGCGGCTGGCGGCAGAGAAACGCCGCGCGACGGAGCGCACGCAGCGCCTCACCGCGGCCACCGTCTCGGTGATCGCAGCCCGTACCGAGGAGGCCCGCACCGTTCGCAACGAGTTGGCGTCGAATCGCGACACCCTTGCGGCGGCTCGCCGGCTCAAGCAGAGCGCTCTGGCGAATACACGGGAGACGCGGGAGGAGTATCTGGAAGAGGTCGTCGCGCTCGCGGCGCAGAGCGCGTCCCTGGCTGCAGCCATCCGGAATGCCCAGGCGAACGCGGCTTCGACCGGAACCGGCGCGCCGTCGGCCTCAGGCTTCATCTGGCCCGTGAGCGGGACCGTCGTCAGCGGCTTCGGGTGGCGCTGGGGGCGGATGCACGAGGGGATCGATATCACCGCTCCCATGGGAGCTTCGGTTTGGGCAGCCGCCGCGGGGACCGTCATCTACTCGGGGTGGCTCGGCGGATACGGACTTCTGGTGGTGGTCGACCACGGGAACGGGCTCGCGACGGCGTACGCGCACAATTCGTCGCTGCTCGTCGGCGTCGGACAGCGTGTCGGGCAGGGCGAGACGATCTCCCTCGTCGGCTCGACCGGGAACTCCTCGGGTCCCCATGTCCACTTCGAGGTGCGCGTGAACGGATCTGCCGTCGACCCGCTCGCGTATCTCTAGGCGGCAGCCTCGGCTCTCGCGGCCGAGATCTCGGGCGGGACAACGCTGTGCAGGTCGGGATACGCGCGCCAGTGCTCGTCCAGGCCGAGACCGTAGCCGGCATAGAGCTCGTCCGGGACGGTGAAGCCGATGTAGCGGAGCGGAACTTCATCGACGAGGCGCCTGTACGGGCGATCGAGGAGCGTCACCGCTGCGAGGCTCGCGGGATCGCGGAGCGCGAGCGTTCTGCAGAGGAAGTGCAGTGTCAGTCCCGTGTCGACCACGTCTTCGACGATGAGAACGTGGCGATCCTCGAGGGGCGAGTCGACATCCTTGAGAAGGCGCACGCCACCGTCGTCGGCACCGGTATATGCGGCCAGCTCCACGAGGTCGAGCGTGTGTGGAGTCGGAAGCGCGCGCGTGAGGTCGGCCAGGAAGACGACGCTCGACTTGAGAGGTGCGATCAGAATCGGATCGAGCCCCTCGTAATCTCGGGCGATCTCCTCTCCGAGCTCCGCGACGCGCACAGCGATCTGCTCGCGTGTCAGGTAGACGGCGCCGACTTCGCCGTGCTCGGATGCGATGTTCATCAGCACCGGACCACTAGGAGGCGAGGCGCAACCGATAGCGCTGCGCCAGCCGCTCGATGTCGCGCCGGTAGAACAGCTTGACCCGCACCTCGGGATAGAGCCGCCGGAGCTCGCGGAGCTTCCGGTTCTTGCGTGTCACGAGGGACTGCTTCATCACGGTGACTTCGATGAAGAGGTCTTGCTCCGGAAGGTAGAAGTCTGGCCTGAAGGCACTTACGACGCGGCCCGCGTCGTCGCGTTCGAGGACGAACGAGTGCGGCTCATAGTCCCAGCGGATGCCGTAGTAATCGAGGATCTTGGCGCATTCGAGCTCGCTACGATTTGCGAAGCGCGGAGGCTGAGAACCACAATATGCCTGGAAAACAGGACTTTCAACCGGCACCTTCGCCACGGTACCAACCACCTCGGACGCCGCTCCCCTCGTAGACTGTGGCCATGTCGAGCTCCGCTGGCGTCTTTCGAATCGCCCAGATCTCCGATCTCCACTGCGGTGGCCCGTACTTCGAGGTCAGCCTGCTGGAACGCGCGATCGGCGAGATCAACGAGCTCAAGCCTGACGTCGTCGTGTGCTCCGGAGATCTCACCACATTCGGATTCCGGCACGAGTACCTGACCGCTCGCGAGTACATGGATCGCCTCGACTGCCAGTCGATCGTCGTCGTGCCTGGAAACCACGACTCCCGCAACGTGGGCTACGTGCACTTCGAGGAGATGTTCGGCGAGCGTAATTCGGTGCTCCGCAAGAACGGCGTGGCCATCGTCGCGGTCGACTCGAGCGAGCCGGACCTCGACCACGGGCAGATCGGGAGGGGCCGCTATCTCTGGATCGAGGAGCAGTTCTCGCAGGAGGCCTCCGATCTCAAGATCTTCGTCCTCCACCATCACCTGCTACCCGTGCCCGGCACCGGGAGGGAACGGAACGTCGTCTACGACGCGGGCGATGCGATCGAGTGCCTACAGCGGTCGGGAGTGCGCCTCGTGCTCTCCGGGCACAAGCACGTGCCCTACGTGTGGCGGCTCGAGGATCTCTTCGTCGTGAATGCCGGCACCGTCTCGTCGCTGCGGCTGCGCGGGAATACGAGGCCCTGTTACAACGTCATCGAGGTAGCCAACCGCAAGGTCGACATCTGGCGCCGGCATCCCTTCCATGATGAGGTCAAGCTCGTCTCGTTCTCGCTCGACACACTCGAATATGCGAAGTTCACGGGCGCGATCGAGGACGAGATCACCGCCAAGACGTGAGAGCTCTAGCGATTGTCGACGGCGAGCACTATTCGCCCGTCGTCCGCGAGGCGCTCGCCGAGCTTCCCTACGACTTCGTGGCTGCGGTTCTCGTCGGAGGCGTCGAGAAACTTCGCGGTGGGGAGAACTACGGCGTGCCTCTCGCCGAGGACGTCGAGTCCGCCTTCGAGCGCTATCGGCCCGAGATCGTCGTCGACCTCTCGGACGAGCCGGTGCTCGGGCCCGTCGAGCGCTTCGCGCTCGCTAGTCGCGTCCTGATCCATCGAGTTCCCTACGTCGGCGCGGACTTCCGGTTCGACCCGCCGACGTTCGCGCCGTTCGAGCTTCCGTCGATCGCCGTCGTCGGCACGGGCAAGCGCGTCGGAAAGACCGCGGTCACGGGGCACGTGGCGAGACGGCTCGCGGCCGAAAGCCGAGTGGTCGTCGTCGCCATGGGGAGAGGGGGACCCTCCGAGCCCGAGACGATCACCGTGCCGCCCACGGTCGAGGCGCTCGTCGCGCTCTCCCGAACGGGACGCCATGCGGCGTCCGACCATCTCGAGACGGCTGCTTTGGCGGGCGTCGAGACGGTGGGTTGCAGACGCTGCGGCGGTGGACTCGCCGGCGCGGTCTTCACGTCGAACGTCCTCGAGGGCGCGCGCGTGGCAGTCGGGCTCGACCCCGATCTCGTCGTCTTCGACGGCAGCGGCGCAGCGCTGCCCCCGATCGCCACGGACAGAACGATTGCAGTCGTCGGTGGGCACCAGAGCCCTGCCGTCGCGGCCGGGTACTTGAACGCCTTTCGCCTTCTCCTCGCCGACCTCGTCGTCATGACCATGGCTGAAGCCGGATCGGAGTGGGAGCGGACGTACGACGCCGTACGGACAGTCGTTCCGTCCGAGATCGACGTCGTGCCGACCGTGCTCCGGCCGCGGCCGATGACGAGCGTACGAGGACGGAGGGTGGCGTACTTCTGTACCGCGTTGCCCGCAGCGCACGGTGTGATAGCGGAGCACCTCGAGACCGAGCACGGCGCCGATGTCGTCCATGTCTCCGGCAATCTCGCGGATCGCGCCGCACTCCAGGCGGAGCTCGAAGAGGTCGCTGCAGACGTGTTCCTGGTCGAGTTGAAGGGCGCAGCGGTCGATGTCGTAGCCGAGTTCGGTCTCACGCGCGGCGCGGAGGTCGTGCTCGCGGCAAACGACGTCGTTCCACTTCCGGGACATCCGGACCTTGACGAGATAGTGCTGGAAATGTCACGAATACGGCTATGAGCGAGCGCCGTCACGTGACACCGCTGCCGCTGGGCGACGAGATCCCGTTCTCGAAGGGGCTCATGGCCCGTGCGCTGGTGGTCACGGGACTCGACCCGGAGCGCTCCTATCTCATCGCGCATCGAGCGGATCGCGACCTCGCAGAGCGCGGGGTCACGACCCTCGACCTCGATCGGCTCGGCGAGCTCGCCGCCGATGTCATCGGTAACGAGCACGCCGCGATCACCGTCGGTCGTCTCAAGCGGTTGAGCGCGCTCCAGCAGCTCGAGCAGCCTCTGCTCCTGCTCGTCGGGGGTGCAACGGGTACGGGGAAGTCGACGATCGCCACGGAGGCGGCGCACAGGCTCGGGATCACGCGTGTCACGTCGACGGACTTCATCCGTCAGACGATGCGCGCGTTCTTCTCCGAGGAGTTCATGCCGTCGGTTCACTACTCGAGCTTCGAGGCGCGCCTGGCGTTGACGCGTGCGGACGAGGACGAGTCCGGCGATGCCGCGATCCTCGGTTTCCTCGATCAGACGAGGAACGTCGTGGTCGGCGTCCAGGCGGCGCTCGAGCGTGCGGCGACGGAGCATTGGTCGCTCGTTCTCGAAGGTGTCCATCTCGTGCCCGGGATGATCGCGACCGAGTTTCCCGGCGCGTTCGTCGTCCAATGTGTGGTCGCGATCGAGGACGAGAACCTGCACCGTGGCCACTTCTGGGTGCGCGACTACGCGACCGAAGGGTTGCGTCCGCTCGAGAAGTACCTCGACGCGCTGCCGCAGATCCGGCAGATTCAGGACTACCTCGTCGAAAGGGCGCGGCGCTACGACGTCCCCGTCATCGTCAACGACTCGCTCGACAAGGCGATCGGGGACGTCATGGATCTCGTGCTGCGGCGCGCAGACCAGCTCGTCGGCGCCGTGTAACGCGAGGACAAGGCAGCATCGTCCGTCCCGCTCCTGGTTACACTGGCCTCGTGGTTACACGCGAAGACGTGGTCGAAGCGCTGCACCAGGTCGAGGATCCGGAGCTCGGCATGGACATCGTCGAGCTCGGCTTGATGTACGACGTCGAAGTCGACGCAGGGAAGGTCAAGGTTCTGTACAGCCTCACCTCGATGGGGTGTCCGGCAGGAGCCATGATCGCGGACAGCATCCTCGATGTAGCCCGCTCCGTGCCCGGTGTCGAGGAAGCCGCGGTGGAGCTCACGTTCGACCCCCCGTGGACACCCGATCGCATGTCGGACGACGCGAAGTTCATTCTCGGCTTCGGCTGATTAGCTGGCGCAAGATCGGAATCCACTAGCGTGAATTCCGATCGCGCGAAAATCCCTGAAGGCGTCCGCTTCGCGGCCGCAGGGGCTGCTGGTTCGCATCAGCGCTTCTACCCTGGGATTTTCAGCACGACTTTCCCGAACTGCGCGCCTGACTCGAGGCGCTCGTGGGCCTTCGCGGCGTCAGCGAGCGGGAACACGCTGTCGACGTGAATCCGCGCCCGCCCTTCGCGGATGAGCTCGTAGGCGCCCTCGAAGTCGGCCGGTGTCCCCATCGTCGATCCGTAGACGACCAGCTGCTTCCACCACAGTCGGTAGAGGCGTGCAGGAGGGCTGTGGCCCGAGGTTGCTCCACAGACGACGACGCGGCCTTCGCTCGCTGCACCGGCGAGTGAGCGTTCCCACGTCGCCTCGCCGACCGTTTCGACGACCACAGCTGCGCCCGCACCCCCCGTCGCCTCCTTCACGGCTGCGACGACGTCGTCTTCCGAGTGGTTGACGGCGACGTCCGCGCCCAGGCCGCGCGCCCGCTCGAGCTTGTCATTACTCGACGACGTGACGATTGCGCGCGCGCCGAGCGCGCGGCAGAGCTCGAACGCCGCCAGCGCCACGCCTCCGCCGATGCCCCAGATCAACACCCACTCACCCTCGCGCAGTCCGGCCTTGGTCACGAGCATCCGGTAGGCGGTCTCGAATACGAGGGGAAACGCGGCGCCCTCCTCGAACGAGAGCTGTTCGGCGAGTGGGTAGAGCTGCGCGGCGGGAATCGCCTTCAGCTCGCAGCAGGTTCCGTCGGTGTGCTCGCCGATGACGGTGATGCGGCCGTCGTGAACGATGCCCGGGTTCACGACGACGCGATCGCCGACCGCGAAGCCCTCGACGCCGTCGCCGAGCGCTGCAACGACTCCTGCCCCGTCGGCGCCCAGGATGCGCGGCTTGGGGACGGAGGGGAGGCCTTTTCGAATCCAGATGTCGAGGTGGTTCACCCCGGCTGCACGAAGTTCCACCAGGACCTCACCCGCTTGGGGCTCGGGATCGGGAACGTCCTCGTAGCGGAGAACCTCGGGCCCTCCGTCCTCGTGGATGCGAACGGCCTTCACGAGGCAGAATCCTCTCATGACTGCCGCAGAGCTGACTCGGCTGGCCGCGGACCTCGGGTTGGACGTCCTCGGTGCAGCCGCGGTCGCGCCGTACGAGGACACCGAGCAGCACATCCGCGAGCGCAAGGAACGTGGGCTCTTCGCGGACATGCGCTTCACGATGGCGCGGCCAGAGATTTCGTGTCATCCGGAAGCGCTCGTGGAGGGCGCGCGTAGTGTCGTCTCCGCAGCGCTCTGCTATTACGAGCCCGGGCCCGAGCCTGGCGCCGACGAGGGACGATTGCCTCGCTACACATGGCGCGACACGTACGCGGAGCTGCGCGACTGCCTTGACGAGCTCGGCAGGCGGCTTGGCGGCACGTACCGCGTTCTTGTCGACTCCAACGACCACGTCGATCGCGAAGCTGCCGTTCGCGCCGGCGTTGCTTTCTACGGCAAGAACACGATGGCGATCACCCGGCGGTTCGGGTCGTGGGTGGTTCTCGGAACGCTCGTGACTGAGGTGGACATCGAGCCGACCGCCCCGCTCGAGCTCGACTGCGGTTCCTGCCGGCTCTGCATCGACGCGTGTCCGACCGGCGCTCTCGATGAGCCAGGCGTGCTCGATTCGACGAAGTGTCTTTCCTACTGGACGCAGGCACCGTCGGCTGTTCCAGAGCCGTACAGAGCCGATCTTGGGGACAGCGTTTACGGCTGCGACATCTGTCAGGACGTCTGTCCATGGAACCGCGGAGTCGAGAAGCGGCGTGAGCACTCGGCAGCCGGGGACGGATCGATGCCCACGGTCTCGCTCGAGGACTGGCTCGAGCGAGACGGAGACGAGCTCGTAGCCGACTTCGATCGACTCTTCGTCCCGCGCAACGATCCCCGTTGGTTATGGAGAAACGCGCTTCATGCCGCTGGCAACGTGGGAGGTCGCGAGCTTGTGCCTACCATCGAACGGTACGCGGGAAGCGACGATCCGGTGCTTCGCGAGGCAGCGGAGTGGGCGCTCATGCGGCTCGACGAGCGATCCCTATGACTCATGCAGACCCCGAACGGCTGGCGATTCTTGTTCACGAGGTCCGGAGCCCGGTCGCCGCGCTTGCGGCCATCGCAGAAGTGTGCGTGAACGAACGACTCGAGACTCCCGCGCGTCGCCCGCTCATCGAGCTCGCCGTTGCCGCGTGTCGCGGAATCGAGCGGCTGGTGACGGACGCTGCGCTCGCGTCCGTGCGACGGGAGAAAGTCGATATCCGCCGCCTCGTCGAAGAGGCGGCTGCGGCGGCGGTGCTCGGCGGTGGAAACGTGCGGGTACAGGTCGACGATGGCCTGCCTACGCTCCACGTCGATCCACTCCGGCTACGACAGGCGTTGGACAATCTCGTCTCGAATGCGCTCGTGCACGCCGAATCCGCCGTGGTGGTCGCCGTACACGCGCGGAGGGCCGGCGCAGAGGTGCTGCTCTCGGTCGTCGACCAAGGCCCCGGAGTTCCGCTTGACGAGCAACAGAGGATCTTCGAGCCTGGCGTGCGATTGAGCAGCGAGCGTTCAGGATCGGGGCTGGGGCTTGCCGTCGCGCGCGCGGTCGTCGAGGCGCACGGGGGAAAGCTGATCGTGGAGTCCGTCGCTGGGAAGGGCGCGACGTTCACCATCGCGCTTCCGGCGTCCTGAGTGCTAGAGCTGACGCTGTAATCGTCGCCGTCATCCGGGGCGTGGTGACTCAGCTGCGCGTCGGAACCCGGCTCGAGTCGCGCTGGAGGCGACGGGCGCGCTTCGCCACTGCGTCCCTCAGCTTCTGAGGCTCGAGCACGATCGTCTCGCCTCGGTCGGCTAGCACTTCCGACAGGAGCCACTCCTCGGTCTTGTACGGAACGTCCGCTATGGCCGATCCGTCGGTCAGGGCTCGTGCGCCGCGTTCGAGCTTCCAGCGAGCGATGGCCGGAGAGTGGTGGAGCCGGGCAACACGGGGATTCGTGAGGTACGACGGATCGAATCCCTCGCGAGGCTCGAAGCGCTCGTCCGTGAGCCGCGCGGAGCGCATCCGATCGAGTCGAAACGTGCGCGCGGCGTCGACAGTCCGGTCCCACGTGTGCACCCGCCACACCGGCAGCTCTCGTTCGATCGTGTACGGCTCTACTTGGCGCATCGACGGGCTCTCGTTCCCTTCCTTCAGATACTCGATCTCGACCACGCGGCGCTTCTCGGCAGCCTGGCTCAATACCTTCACCAGCGCCTCTTCGTCCAGCGCCACTCGTGGCTCGGGCGTCGCGGCGAGATCGAAACGGCCGAATGTCTCCTCGAGCTTGCGGCGCACACGCTTGAGCTGGGTGTGGGCATCGGCTGCGATCGTCGGACCGACGTACTCGATGGCGAGACGGATTGCGCGCGCCTCGAGAGGCGTCAGCTTCGGCGGTCTCCGGAACACGTCCCCGTACAATTCCTTGTCGACTGTCACGACGTCGCCTTCGTGCATCGCGTACACCGCGTAGCACCCTCCACCGAAGTTGACGAGGTTGAGTAGCGAGAGATGATCCTGGAGCTCGTCGAGCGGGATCGAGATACGCCCGGCGAGCTCGGCGGCGTCCAGCACGGCGCCACGCTCTTCGCCGCAGGCCGCGAGAAGTTGGGCGAGAAGGGCTTGGAGGACACCGAAGCGCTCGGGCGCAACCGGGCCCGCCGGACGCTCAGGCAGCGGTTGTCTCGGGTCGCTGCGCTTGTGCCCGGCGGGCACGGGTGCAGCTCCCGCGTGCGACTCCACGAGAACAGACAGTCCATCAGCTACGGCGTTTTTCAACTCCTCCGGCTCGAGAGCTACCGCCCGACCGTTCTGGCGGAGCACCCAGCCCGCGAGGAGATCGACATTCGCGAAGTCGGTCTCGAAGACGCCGTCTTCGACCGAACCGGCGTCGGAGAGCGTGCGTGCCACCCACCACGCAGTGTCATCTGAGACTGCGATCCGTGCAGTCCCGACTGCCTCTCCGATCTGCCAGGGTCGCGGCACTCGGTGCTGCTCGACGTCGAAGTCCGGAGGAACGCGGAAGTCACGCTCGCGCCGAGTGGCGAAGCGGATGTCCCCACGGATTCGAGACACCTTGAAGGTTCGCACTTCTGCTCGGTCAAGATCTTGGCCGATCACGTACCAGTTCCCGTCGTCGAGACGGAGCGCATACGGGTTGAGAACGCGCTCACCCTGGCGTGTGCGCTTCGGGCTCCAGTAGCCGAAACGCACCGTGCGTTGCTTCGAGATCGCGGATTCGAGCTTCGACAGGCGCCCGGCGAGCTCGGGCGAGTAGTCGGGCGCGCTCACGCGGACGCGTTCCGCCGTCTCGGTCGGTGGCTCCGCAAATCCGGTGCGCCCGAGCGCGAGGTTCTGCAGCGCCAGCCGGAACGGCTCAGCGTAGGCGAACTTTCCCTCGAGGTAGTAGAGGGCGGTCTGGAGCGCTGCGAGCTCATCGTCGTCGAGCTCGAGCCGGTCGAGGAAGTAGTGCTCCGAGCGAAGCGTGTAGAGCTCCTCGCCGGTGAACTCGTCGCGCTGAGATTGGAGCGGCACGCCGAGAGCGGTCAGCTCGGCGCGATCCGAGTAGAAGCGTCGGGCGAAGGCCTCGTCGGACATCTCGCTGTAGCCCTCGACGTTCGACTTGACGTCCCTGGCCGTCAGAGGACGGCGCTCGGCCATCAGGTAGGCGACGAGCGAGAGCTGGCGGATGAGCTTGTCGGCGTCGTGCGACATTCGCGCTGCGAGCTTAGCCGGTGTTAGCTGGCGCAAGATCGGAATCCGCTAGCGCGGATTCCGATCGCGCGAACCAACCCCTTCATGTTAAGGCGGGATTGGAAGTCTCGGGGTGTGAAGTCGGCTGCCCTCTCCGCAGACCGGAATCCACTAGCGCGGATTCCGGACGCGCGAACCAAGACCCCTTCATGTCGAGGCGGGATTGGAAGTCTCGAAGTGTGAAGTCGGCTGATGGATACGACCCCGCTGTTTTTCCGCCGCGGGCGTCAGGCTGCGGCGGCGTGCTGCTCGAGATGCTGGTGCGAGGGGCAGTAGTCGCGACTCGGAAGCGGCGTACGCTGGCACGCCTTGCCCTTTCGCGTCGTCGCGTGACAGCGCGACACCCCTCCGTCGAGCATGCCCGTCTCGATCTGATGCTCGATAAACGCCGTCGCCGCTCCGACTCCCTCCCGAATGGCCCAGGCGACCTGCGCCTGCGCGGTAATCGGGAAGTAGCGCCTGATGTCCGCGAACAGCGCCCGGTCCGGACGCGCGAAGTAGTGCGGATCCTCGGCGAGCCGCTCCATCGTCTGCTCGCATTCGCAAAGTACTGCGCGTCGGTACTCGAGCTGTGTAATCCGGTCGGCGTACGGGTCGATCAAGGACTTGATCGACCGATAAATCGCTCGCGAGTATTGATACATACAAGAGCGTAGCTGCGCGATGTGGTCTTCCAATGAACGCTCCAGCTCCTCGGAGGATCGCTCTCAGTGGGCGGAAAAATGACTATTGCGAGTCCCGCAGCGGGGAGTGTAGCGTCTTTTCGGTTGTGTTACAAAGTCTGGGTCGAGAGTCGTCTATCCCGGCAACAGAGGCGAGGTCACGGGACGATCCGCCGGACGGTGGCGGCACGCGCAAACCTGCGTGCGGACTGGAGCTCGCTCGTCGCCTCGGCCTCGGATCCGTAGACGCCGGTGAAGACGACCCAAGACCCGGGATGCAGGCTCGCATACTGCGAGGAGTCCAGGATCCCGACCGGTGCGAGCCCACGCTTGGCGGCTGCGCGCGCCCGGGCCACCGCGGCCCGGCGGCCGCCTGTCTGCGGAAGCGATGCGAGCGCGATCGTCCAACCGTCATCCCCGGCGGGCCAGTCGGAAATGCCCTCTGCGGTGCCTTGCGAGGGTGGCGGGAGCGTGGTGGACGCCGGAAGGGTTGCGAAGCCACCCGTCGCGGTCACGAGTTCGGCCGTGTCGTTTCTGCTATTCGTCGCTGCCATGGCCAACCCCGCGCCGGCAAGCGCGACGGCGAAAGCCACCGCCGTTCGGATCACCCACGCCGCACGAACCCCTTGGCGTACGCCGATCGCACCGGGGCCGGGGAGACGCGCTCCGCACTCGAGGCAGTACTCCTGCCCGGCCGCCGCAGCTGCGCCGCACCGGAGACACCCGTTCATCCGGAGGCTCTATCGTCCGCGTTCCCAGCCGTAGCCTCGGCAACCGGGCGGCCGCATGTCGCGCAGAAGCGCGCTCCGAGCAAGAACGGCGCGCCGCAGACGCAGGTCGCCGATCCGCGGCGCAGCCGAGAGCTG
>JACDCN010000197.1 GCA_013817555.1 Actinomycetota bacterium | reverse complement strand
CAGTCGCATGGGGCGCGGCGCGGTACGTCACGGCTTCGATGAAAGTCGGTCCCTCGCCCGCCCTCGCTCGTGTCACCGCCTCGCGGGTCGCCTCGTAGACGGCGAGGACGTCGCC
Source organism: Actinomycetota bacterium (assembly GCA_013817555.1). GTDB lineage: Bacteria > Actinomycetota > Thermoleophilia > Gaiellales > Gaiellaceae > GMQP-bins7. Next base: position 4,469 of record JACDCN010000197.1, on the reverse strand, counting down.
GCCATCGACACGAACGCCCGGCATCCCGTAGCCGATGGCCTTGTCCGCGAGCGTCGGAGCCGCCGTCTGCGCTTCGAGCGGAGTCGAGATCGCCCACTGATTGTTGTTGCAGAAGAGAATCGCGGGCGCCTTCAGCACCCCTGCGAAGGTCGCGCCCTCGTGGAACGCGCCCTCCGAGGTCGCCCCATCGCCGAAGTAGGCGACGGCGACCCTGTCCTCGCCCTTCAAGCGAGAGCCCCACGCCAGCCCCACCGCATGCGGCACGTGTGTCGCGATCGGGACGCAGATGGACGCGACGTTGAACTCGGCCGGATTCCACCACCCCGCCGGATGGCCGCGCCACCACGAGAGCACCGTGGAGGCCGGCATGCCTCGAAGCAGCCCGATGGCCGACTCCCGGTAGCTCGGGAAGATCCAGTCGCGCGCCTCGAGGGCGAACGCGGATCCCACCTGCATCGCCTCGTGGTTCCAGAAGATGGCGAAGGTCCCGATCCTGCCTTGGCGGTGATAGACGACCGAGCGCTCGTCGTACGTGCGGAGGAGTACGAGATTGCGATAGAGCGCGAGTAGATCGTCCGGCTCGAGCCCCTCGACCTCGCCGTCGGGGAGCGCCTCGCCGTCGCCGATGACGCGGCGCAAGCCTCCCTCCGCCGGCAGCACCTGGCTCATCTTCGTCTCAGTGTATTTGGAACCCGGTTGGGAGAAGAGCTCAGCGCATCGCGACTGCCTTCGCCAGCACCGGATCGCGGCCGGCGAAGTGATCGGCGACTCCGACCTGAACCGGAACGTCCGGATCGATCGCCACGCGCTCATCCGACCGACCGAGCACCTCGGCGTACCGGGTCGGCACGTAGACCGTCCAGCCGAGCGCCGCGAGCTCGACCTGCTCCGAGTCGCCGTAGTTGTGCGGGCTGCCCCCGGCCGCCTCGCCCACGATTCGGGCGCGCGTGAAGGCCTCCACTTCGGCGGCGAAGTTGCCCCCTGCCGAGAAGGTCACGCGTCCGGTCAGGAGAATGATCCGGCCCCACCGGTTCACGGTCCGGCTGCGCAGAGCCTCGAGCAGCGGGGAATACGACGTGTTGTCGCCGCCGCCGTTCAGCCGCACGTCGACAATCACGCGCCGGACCTTCGGCTTTCGAGCTCGCGCGAGCAAACTCGCTGCGAACGCACCCGTGGGCTCCGTCGCGTGCGAATAGACGGCGTAGACGGCGCGCCCGCGGTCGAGCGTGGCAAACCACTGCGTCCGATGTTGATTGTGGAGCCACAGCGGGGTCCGCGCCGTGGGCGGCGCAGGCGGTGCCCAGACGTCCTCGATGAGGTTCCAGTAGGCGGGACCGGCGAGCGTCGCAAGGGTCGCGTCGATCCGCTCACCGTTCGCGTGCTCGACCGTAATTTGCACCCTGGCGGCGTCGGGCGCGATGCCGAGCCCGTGCAGGATCTCCCCCGTGATCATGAACTCCGGCAGACGCAGGATCAAACTCGACTCGTTGTCGCCGACGACCGGTCGGACGAGAGCGGCGACCTCGTCGACCGGCCGCCCTTCGATCGCGACAATCTGGGTGCCAACGAGGTCCGGCCGCTCGGGTGAGGCGAGGACGTACAGGCCCTCGGGAAACGCCCAGACGCGGATCGGAAGCAGATGCAGCGGCCGCGCATGTGACACGAGCGGGAAGAGGCCCAGATGACCGTCGCGCTCACCGGTCATCGCGACGATGCGCATGAGCTCGACGAGGAGCTGGTCGCGTTCGAGCTCGGGCAGCCGCGCCACGACATCCTCGACCGCGCTGCTGAACTCTGCCCGGGAGACCGAGTGGAAGAGGTTCGGATGAACCCGTTCCATCTCCGCGGCAAGCTTGCGCACATCGGCGACGACAGCGGGATCTGCGGCGGACTGCGCGGCACTCGAGGTGCAGGCGACGCCGACGACGAGAACCGCTGCGGCTGCGGCGAGAACGGGCCTCACTCCGTTACTCCTCGGAGCTCGGCGAGGACCCAGTCAGCCCACGCGAGCGATTGCTCGGCGCGCTCAATGGCATGGCGCAGCAGGAAGTAGTGGAAGAAGTCGTTACCTGTACGTGAGTTGGTCGGCTCTATCGCGCGAAGCTCCTCCAATCGCTCTTCTGTTTCCTCGCGGAACTGCTCGACGTGTCGGACAAGGACGTCAGGCGATGTGAGTCCCCCGACGAAGAGCTTCAAATAGAAGCGGTCGACCGAACCGGGCTCGACAGTCTCGAGCCAGGCGTCGAGCGAGGCGCGCCCAGTGTCGGTGATCCGGTAGAGCTGCTTATCGGGACGCGTCGGCTGGGCAACGGTGCGACCCCTGGCCAAGCCGTCCCGCGCCATGCGCGGAAGCACGGCGTAGAGCTGGCTCTTCGCCGGCGCCCAGACATGGCCGATCGCCTTCGACATGAGCTTGAGCAGGTCATAGCCCGACTGCTCGCCCTCGATGGCCAAAAGCGCGAGGACTGCCGCCTCGGTGGTGGTCAGCGTGCGCGTCGCGTTTGAGGTTCTTACTATGTCCGGAGTGTATTAGTCCAGAATGGACTAAGAGTATAAATTCTCTAAGGAACGAGCACGGTTACGGCGTCCCGCTCCGCCTCGAAAATGGCGTGCTCGACGTCACCGAGGTCTTCTCCATCCGCCTGTAGGGGAAGCGGATGGTCGCATACGATCTCGATCCGGTCGGCGTCGTGCAGATAAACGAGATCGCGGGCGCTCGCGCGGTCACCCCTGCCGACCGCATAGCGGGCGATGCGCGGAATGTCGCGCGCGCGAACCGAAGTCGGTGCGACGAGGTCGAGCCCACCCTCGAAGGTCGCGCTAGGCGCGGCGTGGAGCGCAACCGGCCCCGCGTAGCTGTACGAGGGTCCATTGGAGACGAGCGCGAAGGCAGCCCGCGCGTGGCCCGTCACCTCGAGCATAGGATCGAGCCGATAGCGGTGCCGCGCAAGAGTGCGAAATCCCGTCCAGGCGAAGACGACATTCCCGGGGCGACGACCGTCCGAGCGGCGACCGAGCTCGTCGACGGCGCGCACGATTTCGGCGTCGAGCCCAATCCCGCACGCGAACCCAAAACGGCGCCCGTTCACACGCCCGAGTCCGATGCGCCGCGGTCGCGCGTCACCAGCGAGACGGCGAGCCGCAGCGGCTGAGCCGCGCGGGAGGCCGAGCGCCCGCGGGAGGACGCTCGTCCCGCCTCCGGGGATGAGCCCGAGCGGCGTCGTGGCGTCGATCCCGTTCAGCACCTCGTTGAAGGTCCCATCGCCGCCGAAGACGTACAGCGCCTCGACCTGACCGGCAACCTCGCGCGCGATCTCGGTCGCCTCGCCGCTTGCGGACGTCAAACGAAGCTCGGTGCCCGCGGGGAGCTCCGCACGCACCCCGGCCAACCGTTCCTCGTCCACCCCGCTCGCCCAGGGATTCGCGATGAGAAGCCTGGCCATCAGCTGTTTACAGTGCCTGTCCCTGTAAAGACGTCAAGAGAACGCCAATGTGCCCACACCCCCGGCTCATCGGGGCGTGGCATAGCCCCGGATGCCGTCGACGAGAATCGCTGTGAACCGGTCCGCGAGCTCATCGGTGTCGCGACCCGGCTCGAGCCACGTGTAGGCCCAGTTCGCGGCCGAGAGGACGAGCAGTGCAGCGGCGGCCGCATCGAGGTCGGTGCGCAACCCGCCCGACTCGAAGCCCTCCTGGAAGAGCGCACGCCAGCGCTCCTCATATCGGCGTCGCTCGGTGAGGATCTCCTCCCGGTCGGCTTCCTCGAGATATCTCCACTCGCGCGTGAACACCGTCGCGACGTCGAGCTGCTCCGCGACCACGCGGAGATGCCCGCGCAACGCGTGTCGCACCCTGTCGACCGCCGGGGCCCGCTCGGGCACGTCGTCCAGCGCCGCATGGAATGCGCGCGCCCCTTCCCGCATCGTGTCGAGGAGGAGCTGCTGCTTCGACCCCGTGAGCGAGTAGAGAGAGCCTTTCTGGACTCCGAGGGCTTCAGCCAGGTCGCCCATGGACGTGCCGTGGAACCCTCGCTCGGCGAAGAGCCTCGCGGCCTCGCGTGTTAGCTGGTCTCGTCTGGTAGGCATATACTCCATGCTAACGACCGTTCGGTAGGAGGCCAAATCGTGGATACGCGCACGCAGGAGTTTCTCGACTACGTCCAATCGGGCGGGCAGGTGGAGACCAGCGACTGGATGCCCGACGAGTACCGCTCGAAGCTCGTCAAGTTCATCGAGATGCACGGGAACTCCGAGCTCATGGGGGTACTCCCCGAGCGGGACTGGATCCTCCGCGCGCCGACTCTGCAGCGGAAGCTCGCGCTCACCGCGAAGATCCAGGACGAGGTCGGGCACGCGCAGCTCATCTATCGCGTCGTCGAGGATCTCGGGAAGCCGCGTAGCGCCAGCCTCGATGATCTCGTCTCCGGTAAGTCGAAGTTCCACAACGTTTTCCACTATCCGACGAAGACC
>JACDCN010000196.1 GCA_013817555.1 Actinomycetota bacterium | reverse complement strand
GACCTCGTCAGGACCCGCGCAGACGCGCCCGAGGTCGGTAGCCCGAGCCTCCATCATCTCCGCCAGCCTGTAGAGGATCTGGCCGCGGTTGTAGGCGGTCATCCCCGACCAGGACGGGAAAGCCGCTCGGGCCGCGCGGACGGCGTCCCGGGCGTCCTTCCGCGAAGCGCGGGCCACATTCTGGCCTTCCGCCTCGTATGTCCGTCCCGACTCGGAGCGGGAAAATGCACCTCCGATCGAGAGCTTGTAGGTCTTCTTGACAGGAAGACGGCTCATCTCACAAGGGCCGCACGCTGTGAGGAGATTGGTGCGAAATCGGCCCACTCTCGTGCCAGCTTGGTGACCATTTGACGGGTAGGCTCGACACCGGGTGGAGGGTGGTCACACACCCCACCCTGGGTGGGGAAGCGAGGTTCGCGGAGCTTGGGAACGGCGGCGCGGGGCCCTCATTCGAACCTCAGATATGGCGCGAGCCCATGGCGGCCGCCTTCGCGCCCGAAGCCCGACTCCTTGTAGCCGCCGAAGGGCGAAGTCGGATCGAACCGGTTGAACGTGTTCGCCCACACCACCCCGGCGCGCAGCCGCTCGACCATCCACAAGATCCTCGAGCCCTTCTCCGTCCAGACGCCGGCCGACAGGCCGTACGGCGTGTTGTTCGCCTTTTCGACCGCTTCCTCGGGCGTCCGGAAGGTGAGCACCGATAACACCGGTCCGAAGATCTCCTCCTGGGCGATCCGGTGGCTCTGTGCGACATTCGTAAAGAGCGTCGGGACGAACCAGTAACCCCGCTCGGGAAGACGACAATCGGGCTGGTACATCTCCGCGCCCTCCGCCTCCCCGCTCGCGACGAGCTCCGTGATTCGGTCGAGCTGCGCCTTGGAGTTGATCGCGCCCACGTCGGTGTTCTTGTCCAGCGGGTCGCCGACCCTCAACGTGGACAGCCGGCGCTTCAGCTTCTCGAGCAACGGCTCGTAGATCGATTCCTGCACAAGGAGCCGGGAGCCGGCGCAGCACACATGCCCCTGGTTGAAGTAGATGCCGTTCACGATCCCCTCGACCGCCTGATCGAGGGCCGCGTCGTCGAACACGATGTTTGCGGCTTTCCCTCCAAGCTCGAGCGTTAGCCGCACGTCGCGACCTGCGAGCTCGCGCATGATCAGCTTGCCGACCTCGGTCGAACCCGTGAATGCGAGCTTGTCGATGCCGCCGTGGCGGACGAGGTGGCCACCGGTCGTCCCGTCGCCGGTAACGATGTTGACGACGCCCGGCGGAAGCTCGGCCTGGCGGCAGATGTCCGCGAAGAGCAACGCCGTCAGCGGAGTCGTCTCCGCCGGCTTCAAGACGACCGTGTTCCCGCAGGCAAGCGCAGGCGCGATCTTCCACGAGAGCATGAGCAGCGGGAAGTTCCAGGGGATGATCTGCGCGGCGACGCCGAGCGGGCGAGGCGTTCGGTTCGGGTACGCGTACTCGAGCTTGTCCGCCCAGCCCGCGTAGTAGAAGAAGTGGGCGGCAGCGAGCGGGAGATCGACGTCGCGCGACTCGCGGATTGGCTTGCCTCCGTCGAGCGATTCCGCGACCGCGAGCTCGCGCGAGCGCTCCTGGATGATGCGCGCAATCCTGTACAGGTACTTCGCCCGCTCCGCCGGAGCGAGCTTCGCCCAACCGTTATCGAACGCGCCGCGGGCAGCGCTCACGGCGAGATCCACGTCCTCTGCCCCGGCCAAGGCGGCCTCGAACAGGATCTCCTCGGTCGAGGGCGAGATCGACTCGAACCACTCACCCGACCGCGGTTCGACCTCCTCGCCCCCGACGAACAGGCCGTAGCGCTCGCGAATCTGGACGATGTCGCGCGCCTCGGGAGCGGGCGCGTACTCCCACTCGAGCAAAGCAGGAACGGACGCAGTGCGTTTCTCGACCTGGGCCATCAGTCGATGGTGAAGTAGTCGCCGGATTGATAGCGCCCTGTCTTTTCCTTGCGGATCTGCATGAGCACGTCGTTCAACAGGGACGAGGCGCCGAAGCGAAAGAGGTCGGGCGTCATCCACTCGGGACCGAGCGTCTCGTAGAGGGTTACGAGGTACTGCACCGCCTGCTTGGAGGCCCGGATACCTCCGGCGGGCTTGATGCCGACCATGCGACCAGTCTCGTGGTAGACGTCGCGGACGACCTCCATCATGCAGAGCGTCACCGGCAGCGTCGCGGCAGGGCTGACCTTCCCAGTCGACGTCTTGATGAAGTCCGCGCCCGCAGCAATCGCGAGCAGGGAGGCGCGCCGGACATTGTCGTACGTGCCAAGCTCGCCGGTCTCGAGGATCACCTTCAGATGCGCGTCACCGCAGGCTTCCTTCACCTGCACGATCTCGTCGTAGACCTTCGAGTATCGACCCGAAAGGAACGCCCCGCGGTCGATGACCATGTCCACCTCGTCCGCGCCGAGCTCGACGACGGCGCGCGTCTCGGCGACCTTGAGCTTCGTCGGCAACTGGCCGGACGGAAACGCAGTCGCCACAGAGGCGACCTTCACGCCGCTCCCGGCGAGGCGCTCCTTCGCGCCCTCGACGTGGTTCGGGTAGAGGCAGATTGCGGCGACCGGCGGCACCGTCGAATCCAAAGGGTCGGGTCGCATCCCCTTCGCGCAGAGAGCCGCGACCTTCCCAGGAGTGTCCTGACCCTCGAGCGTTGTGAGATCCATCATGCGAATCGCGAGATCGAGCGCCTGCAGCTTGGACTCCCGCTTGATCGAGCGCTTCGCGAGCGTGGCTGCGCGCTCTTCCAGCGCAACGGCGTCTACCGAGCCGACCCGCGGCAGCCGAGGGCCGGCGGGAAGCTCGAATCCACCGATGAGCGCCGGAGCCGTCGCCATGGTTCGAGTGTAGGTCAGGGAGCTCTTCGTATGCCCAGCTCCTCCTCGAGCGCACGGGCCTCGGCAAGCTCCGACGCATCGGCGGCACCTTCGTCGACAAGGAGCCGCAGGCACTTGAGCCGCAACCACGGCGCGCCGAAGGCGTGGAGCAACGACATGCGCTCCCGCACCGCGACCGGATCGCCACTCTCTGCGAAAGAGACCCGCGCCTCGAGAAGGGCACGGACAGCTTCTCCCATCAGCGACGGCTCGCGCTCGAGTGTTCCGCCGAAGATCTCGAGTGCCCGACGCGCCTCGCTGACCTGACCACGGGCAAGTCCCTCCTCCACGACGATGTCGACCGCCTCGAGCCAGGAGGGCAGCCCGCCGCCCTCCGCGATCGAGGGCTCGAGCTGCTCGAGATCGACACGAAATCCGGTCGTGAGACCGGCGCGTTCGATGAGGACATCGACTGCAGTTCGGGAGATCAACCCGTAGGGCGTCTCCGGAAACCCACGGTGCCGATACCACGCCACGGCGCGCTCGAGCGTGGCCCGATCGCCGCGGGCGGCAGCCATGGGTACCACCACGAACCAGGTGCGCGCGGCGACTCGGTGGTAGCTCCGGGACTCGCCGAGCTCGATCGCTTGCAGACCGCTGGCGAGCGCCCGATCCCAATCGCCACGTACGAACTCGACCTCGGAGCGGTAGTAGTTCGCCCAGGCGCCGGGCTCGTCGAGCTCGTAAGCCCCGGCGAAGGTGGCTAGCCGCGTGACCGCCTCGATCGCGCCCTCGAGATCGTCCGGGAGACAGAGCCCCGCCAGCGTACGGCGTGCCTCCGCGACGTCCGGCCAGCGACGTAGGTCGTGCGCCAGGCGTTCGATCTCCATCCACTCTGACCGCAGTAGCCCCACGTCGGACTCGTCCCACACGGTCCACATGCGCGTCTCGAGCTGGAGCTCTCGGTCGCCGACGGCGTGGGCGATCTCGCGTGCGCGAGCACGCTGGCGCTCGGTCCTCTTCCATTCGTCGTCTCCGATCATCGCCGCACCGCGGATGTGCGTCAGAAGCAGGCGCGCCGTGACCGCATCGTCTCGGTCGCCCAGCTCGGCGAGAGCGTCGACTCCGAGCGAGACGACCTCCTGGAACCGCAGCTGCTGGGCCAGGATCGTTCCGACGAGAACGACAGCCCGTGCAGCCTCCTCCCTGATGTCGTCGGGTGGGCCGACACCCTCGCTCAGGCATCGACGGTAGAGGACGAGTGCCTGCTCCGCCACAGCTAGACCTACGGCCATGTCCGACGTAAACGCCGACGCGCGCGCAAGCCCTAGGAGCCGTCTCGCCCGATCGTCCTGAGCGTCCGTAGCCGTGAGATCGACCGCCCGCTCGTACAGCGCACGCGCGGCGTCGTACGCCGCGGCAGCCAAGGCGGCCACGCCCGCTCGCTCGAACCAGCCCGCTGCCAGGACTGCGGCGCCGTCTCTGGCGAGGCCGTCCCCCAGATCTGGTGCGAGCCTGGGGGCTGAATCGATGGCGGCAGCGTAGTGACGGCCGATGACTTCCGCCACCTCGTCGGGCTTCGTCGCCCCGACCTTCTCCAGCCAGCGAGCCATCCGCACGTGGAGCCGCGCGCGCTCGGCCCGGGAAAGGCTCGCGTAGCCAACATCGCGAAGGAGCGCGTGTCGGATGACGAACGATTCGCCGAGGAGATCGTCGACGAATGGCCCGTGCACGAGCCCGCGTC
>JACDCN010000195.1 GCA_013817555.1 Actinomycetota bacterium | reverse complement strand
CGCCCCTCCACGCTCATGGGCCAACCGAGGTTGGCCCATGAGCTGGGAGCCGGTGATCGGCCTCGAGGTCCATGTTCACCTGAAGACCCGGACAAAGATGTTCTGCCGTTGCCCGGTCGGGTTCGGAGCGCCCGAGAACACCCAGACCTGCCCGGTGTGTCTCGCGCTCCCGGGCGCGCTGCCGGTCGTGAACCGAACGGCGGTCGAGTGGACGATCAGACTGGGGCTCGCGCTCGGCTGCCGCATCGCCGAGCACGCCGTCTTCTCCCGCAAGAACTACTTCTACTTCGACAACCCGAAGGGGTATCAGATCTCGCAGTATGACTTACCTTTTTGCATAAACGGCAAAGTGCAAGTACCTACGGCGGACGGTGACAACATGGTCAGGATCGTTCGCGCGCACCTCGAGGAGGATGCTGCCAAGACCGTTCACGTGGGTGGGCGAACGGGAAGGATCCGAGGCGCCGACTACTCGCTCGTCGACTTCAACCGGGGCGGCACCCCGCTGGTCGAGATCGTGACCGAGCCGGACATCGGCTCGGCAGAGGAGGCCAAACGCTTTCTGCAGATCCTTCGTCAAACAATTACCGAGCTGGGGATCTCCGACGCGGAGATGGAGAAGGGCACCTTGCGCGTCGATGCGAACGTGTCCGTGCGGCCCGCGGGCTCCAAGGAGCTCCGCACGCGCACCGAGCTCAAGAACATGAACTCCTTCACCTTTGTCGCGCGTGGGATCGACGCCGAAGTCGCGCGGCAGACCGCGGTCTGGGAGTCGGGCGAGGCCGTGCGCCAGGAGACGTACGACTTCGACGCCACGACGGGAGCGCTTACGCCGCATCGCGCGAAGGAAGAGGCCGACGACTACCGCTACTTCCCCGAGCCCGACCTCGTTCCGATCGAGCCGCCTGCCGAGCTCGTCGAGCGGCTCCGCTCCGAGCTTCCCGAGCTTCCTGCGAAGCGCATTCGCCGCCTCGAGAACGACCTCGAGCTCGAGCGCGCGACGGTGCTGGTGACGAGCGGGCTTGACTCGCTCTGGCAGCAAGCTGTCGCCGCCGGCGCGGAGAAGATCCCCGCTGCCAACGTGGTCGCGAACAACGTCGTCGGCGCCGGCCTCGACCCGGCGGCCGTCTCGGCGAAGGAGCTCGCGAAGCTGGTCGACGCGCGCGAGCGGATCCCGCGCGCCGCCTTCGACGAAGCGATCTCGAAGCTGGCCGAGCCGGGCTTCTCCGCCGATCCCTACCTCGCACAAGAAACTGTGTCCGACGAGGCCGAGCTCGAGCCGATCATCGCGCGCATCCTCGACGCAAGCCCGGGACAGGTCGAGGCGTTCCGAGGCGGCAAGGAAGGCCTGCTCGGATTCTTCGTGGGTCAGGTGATGAAGGAGACCGGCGGCAAGGCGAACCCCCGCGTCGTCTCCGAGCTTCTGCGTGCCAAGTTGAAGTGAGGACAACGTGGGACTGTCACCGCCGGGTGACAGTCACTGTGCGGTCGGGTGAACCGGATCGACTCCCGCGCCGAACCAGCCGCGTCCTGTGCTTGGAAAAGAAGGAGAAGACACGATGAGGAAAGCGCTAGCGTGAGACGACGAACGACAGTTCTCCTGGGCGGCGCGGTTGCGGTTGCGCTCGCCCTCGGGAGCCTCGTCGGCGGGGTCTTCGCCCAGCCTTCCTCCTCCGATCCGGCCACGGCAGCCACAGAAGCGCTCGCAGGTCGGGCGCTCACGGGGGCTGCCGGTGGCGTGCCTACGGCGAACGTGGCCGGGCTCGAGGAGCAGGTCCGCGTCTCTCCAAGCGACTCCGGTCTCCTCACGCAGCTCGGCTTCGCGTATCAGCTCCGCTGGCGGGAAACCGCGGACGCCTCGTATCTCCCGCGCTCGGAGGCCGCATTGCGGCGCGCTCTCCGAGCGGATCGGGCGGAGCCGAACGCCGTTCTCGGTCTCGGCTCGCTGGCCCTCATCAGGCATGAGTTCCGCGAGGCGCTCACGTATGGCAGGAGAGCCGAGCGCTTGCTCGCCGGGTCGAGTCGTCCATACGGCGTCATCGGAGACGCGCTCATCGAGCTCGGGCGCTACGACGACGCGTTCGGCGCCTTCGAGCGCATGGTCAGCCTTCGGCCCGGTCTGGCCGCGTATGCGCGTATCGCGTACGCGCGCGAGCTAACGGGCGACAGGACGGGAGCAATCGCGGCGCTCGAGCTCGCATTGGACACGGCGGCGGGCCAGCCGGAGCCGTCGGCTTTCGTCCTCGTTGAGCTCGCCAAGCTCGAGCTCGGGCTCGGCCGGACCGAGGCGGCAGCGCGGCACACGTACACGGCTCTCCGCGTACTCCCGGGGTATCCGGCCGCGCGACTCGAAGCAGCGCGAGTCGAAGCCTCTCGGGGGAGGTTCGGACGGGCGCTGGCGGAGGCGCGTAGGGCTTCCGAGGCCATTCCGACGCAAGCGGCTGTCGCGCTCCATGCGGAGCTGTTGGACAGGGCCGAAAGGCACGCCGAGGCTCGGAGGCAGCGGGCGACGATCACCGTCATCGATCGACTCCTCCAGGCGAACGGCGTGCAGGTCGATCTCGAGTCCGCAATCTACCGTTCTGACTACCGGATTCAGCCCGCCCGCACCGTGCTGCTCGCTCGGCGGGCACGTGCGGATCGCCCGTCCATCTACGGAGACGACGCCGTCGCCTGGGCGCTCGCCCGATCCGGTCGTTGCGACGAGGCGCTTCCTTTCGCCGAGCGCGCGCTCCGTCTCGGGACGAAAGACCCGCTCCTCTACTTCCATCGCGGATATGCAGAGGGCTGCGCGGGCAACCGCGGCGCGATGCGAGAGTGGTACAAGCGGGCGCTCGAGCTCAACCCGGAGTTCTCGGTGCGCTGGGCGCCGGTCGCTCGCGCCGCGCTGCGATAGCCAAGCTTCCGTCGAGCGCATTTACTCTTCTCGCGTGCCCGCACGCCGGCTCTCGATCGTGTTTTGCGCGGCTGCGCTTCTCGTCGCCGGCTTCCTTCTCGCTTCTTGTGGGGGTAACGACGACGCCAGGACGACGATCGAGACCACGACTCGGACCCAGCCGACCATCTCCACGACGACTGACACCACCACCACGACTACGACAACGACCCCGGTGGTCGACCAGCCGACAATCGTGCGGGTGGGGGTCGTCGGGGGCGCACCGCAGGGCGGGATCGTCCGGCAGACCGTGCGGAAAGGTGAGCGCGTTCAGCTCATCGTAACTCGGACGTCGCCGACCACGTCCACCTCCACGGGTACGACATCACGCGAAGCGTCGCAGCCGGCGAAACCGCGCGGATTCGCTTCGAGGCGACCGTGCCCGGGCGCTTCGAGGTCGAGCTCGAGGATCGAGGGGCACAGATCGCGGACCTGACGGTCCGCCCGTGAATCCTCTGGCCCACGGACTCGGGGGTGTTCGCGACCTCCCGGTTCCCGAGTCCCTCTTCTTCACGACCGCGGCGATCGTCCTCGTCGTCTCCTTCGTTCTGCTCGGTGCGCTCTGGCGGCGGCCGCTTCTCGACCGTCATGACGAAGGGCAACGCCTGCCAGGCGTGCTTCAGGCTGTGCTCCTCTCGCGCGCTCTCCGCATCGTCCTCGGCGCCCTGTCGGTGGCGCTGCTCGTCCTCGCGATGGCGACGGCGCTTCTCGGAACAACGCTCGAGCTCCTGACTTCGCCCCCACATTCGTCTATGTGATCTTCTGGCTCGGGCTTCCGCTCCTGTCCGTCCTTCTCGGCGACGTCTGGCGCGTGCTCAGCCCCTGGCGGGCGATCGCGGACGCGACCGTGTGGGCGATCGAGCGAACCGGGCGCGTGGCCGGCCCGGTCCTCGACTCACCCTGGCGCTACGGCCGCTATCCGGCAGCCGTCGCGCTTTTCGCGTTCGTCGCGCTCGAGCTCGCCCATCCGAGGCCCGCGTATCCCCGAACCCTAGGAGTTGCGATCGCGCTGTACAGCTACTGGGCGCTGGCGGGGATGGCGGTGTTCGGCCGCGACTCGTGGACGAAGGGCGGGGAGGGGTTCGCCGTCGCGTTCTCGCTCCTGTCGCGGATCGCGCCCTTTGCCGTGCGCGACGGAGCGATCGTCGTGCGCTGGCCGTTCACCGGGCTCGCCGGGGCGGAGCGCGTACCTGGCACCCTCGTCTTCGTCGCCGTGCTGCTCGGGTCGACCAGCTTCGACGGATTCAGCCGCTCGACCACGTGGCAGAACCTGCTCGGGGACGTCCGTGCCAACGTGGCAGACGAGTCGCAGTGGGTGGTCGACCTTGCGACGACCTTCGTGAGCGTCGTCGGCCTTGGGACGGTCGACTTTGCACCGAACCTCGCAATCGTCTCGCCGGAGACCGTGTGGTACGTCCAGGTTGCGGCGCTCGTCGTGGGTCACGTCGCGGGGCTTGCGATCGCGCATGACCGAGCGGTCTCCTTGTTCGAGAAAAGACGTGACGCACTACGCTCCCAGTACCCGATGCTCGGACTGATGGTCCTGTACACGGTCGGAGGGCTATGGGTGCTGTCGCAGGGGTAGTCGCTCATGGGGGGCTCGGGGGAGCGATCGTCGAGTCGCTCGTGTTTTTGACGGTCGCCGCGGTCCTGATCGCGGTTTGGTTGCGCGAGCGGCGTTCCGGCCGCGAAGG
>JACDCN010000194.1 GCA_013817555.1 Actinomycetota bacterium | reverse complement strand
GCGTCGCCGATCTCAGTTCCCGCGAGCCCGACGACACCCGTATCGGCGGCACGCCGCGCTGTCACCGGGGGCAAGCCCAGTACCCGCTCGGCGTAGTAGCGATACGAGCAGCGCTCGAAGAGCGCGAGGGCGCTGTAGGAAAGGCGGCGGACATCGTGAAGCGGAGGAGTCGGGACAGGCGTCAGCTCGGGCAGCTCGAGCCCGACGGAAGGCGCGCCGAGGGGCAGCTCGGCAAAGAGAGTGAGCTGTCGCTCCCTGTCGTCGGATGAAACGCGCTCGAGTTCGCGCACTGGCTCGGAAAGCCCCTGCGAGCGGTTGACCCGCAGGAGGAAGCGCGCCTCTCCCCTCTCGATCTCCACCGGATCATCGTCTGCGGTCACCACGTTCTCTCGAGCGTCGAGCCGGTCGAGGACCCAGCCGATAGGCGTCTCGCGATCGGCGACGCGCTCTTGATCGATCGCCCCGGAGACGATCAGCCGGTCGATTGTCCGTGTCATGGCCACGTAGTAGAGGCGCAACCGCTCGGCCCGGTCCTGCTCGCGTTCGGCCTCACGCACCTGCTCGTAGTCGAATACTGGTCGCCGTTCCCCGTGAGTCGGATGCACCATGCGGAACCCGAAGCGCCCGTCGGAAAGCGCCACGATCTCGCTCCCCACGCGAGGCCCGCCGACATCTCGTCCCGCATCGGCCACGATGACGACCCTGAACTCGAGACCCTTGGCGCCGTGGATCGTCAACAGGCGCACCGCGTCGGCGCCCTCCTCCTCGGCGACCGCTTCCAGCTCCTTCGCCCCGAGCGCGTCCTGGTCTCGGACGAAGCGGACGAAGCCGGGAAGATCCGTTCCGCGAATCGCCTCGTACTGACGGGCGAGCCGGCCAAGCTTCCGCAGGTTCGCGAATCGGCGCGAGCCGTCCCAGCGGGCAAGCACGGCGAGGTCGTAGTCGTGCGCGGCGAGGATCTCGTCGCACAACCGTTCGAGCCCCACCCGCGCCGATGCCGATACGAGCCGCTCGTACCGCTGGAGAAACGCGCGCAGCAGCCTCTCGTCCTCGGCGGAGAGATTCTCGGGCAGCCCTTTCTCGAGCGCGGTGAAGAGCGGCCGGCGAGTCGCGTTACGGCGGATCAGGACGAGGGAGTCGTTCGAGATCCCGACCAGTGGCGACGCGAGGACGGTGGCCAGCGCGACGTCGTCGTACCGGTTGTGTAGGAGCCTCAGATATGCGAGAAGGTCGACGACCTGCTGTTGGCCGAAATAGCCACGGCCGGTCGCGCGGTAGGTCGGAAGGCCCTCGAGTCGGAGCGCCTCTTCGTACCGTTCGGCGTCCGTCCCGGCTGCAAAGAGCACCACGATCTCGCCCGGAAGGGCTTCCCCCGAGTCGACGAGCTCGCGCACGCGCGTCGCGATCGCGCGCGCTTCTCCGTGGCGCCAGTGCTCACCCGAGCCGCGGTAGCTCGCCTTGTCGGTGACCATGAGCTCGACGGGATGCCCGAAGACCGGGTCCGCGAACTCCGCCGACGCCGCGAGGGGCTGATACTCGTCGCCGAACGCGCCGGCGAAGAGAAAGTTCACGGCGGCAAGCACCTGTGGACGAGAGCGGTAATTCGAGCGCAGCGTGAGCAGGTTCGAGGCCAGGGCGCGACGCTCGCGGAACACCTCGACGTCCGCGTGCCGGAACCCGTAGATCGACTGAAACTCGTCGCCGACCGTGAACACCTCGGTCAGGTCGGGGTGAGCCGCCAGGTCGACGATCTCGCACTGGAGGCCGTTCGTATCCTGGAACTCGTCGACCATAAGGAGGCGAAAGCGGAGCCTGACCGAGTCACGCACGTCCTCCGAGTCGCGCAGCAGATCGCGTGCAGCGAGCTGCAGATCTTCGAAGTCGACGACGGACTCGCGCCGCTTCGCGGCGTCGTACTCCGCTGCAAAGCGCTCGAGCAGCTCCTGGAGCAGATCGCGGTCGTGCGCGGCCAGCTCCTCGAGCGAAGAGCGCTCAACGGCCTTCCGCGAGAGCTCGTACGACGCCGCGCGCGCTCCGCGAGCCTGAAGCGCCGAGAGATCTACGACGCGCACAGCCGGCGCTGAGTCGGTGACGGTTCGCAGAGCTTCCGTCGCAGCCCCCCGTTGGCTCGCGGTCGCAGACTCGTCGGCAGCGAGTAGGGCTGCTTCCTCGCGAAGAGCGCTGATCGCCTCTGCGAGCGGCGGACGCTCTCCGAGCTCGAGCACGAGGTCGCGTCCGGACGAGCGGAGCGTCTCGTAGACCCCGGTCAGCATCCGCCGCAGCCCGTCCGCGCGATAGGTGGCGAGGAGACGCAGGCGCTCCTCGTCGCCGCCCGCGCAGAACTCCTCGAGCGCCCGCTCGAACGCCTCTCCACGGAGGACGGCGGCGCCCGCTTCCTCGAGCTCCCGGAACCTCGGGTCGAGTCCTACGGCGAACGGGTGAGCCTTCAGGAGCCGGTTGCAGAAGCCGTGGATGGTCGAGATCCACGCGCCGTCGAGCGCGCGGGCGAGATCGGGGCGGTCGCGCTCGACGAACGCCGCTCGGATCCGCGAGCGCAGCTCGCCGGCCGCCTTGCGCGTGTAGGTGATGACGAGGATCGAGTCGACGTCCAGGCCTCGCTCGCAAACCGCGCGAACGTAGCGCTCGACGAGCACCGAGGTCTTGCCGGTACCGGCGCCAGCCGATACGAACACCGTCCCCGCTGCTTCGACGGCGGCGAGCTGCTCGTCGTTAAGGGGAGTCGTGCGCTCGGCAACCGTCGTCATGCCCGCGGCACCCGGCAGATCGGCCACAGATCGCACCACGCTGGGCAGCCGTCGCCCTTCGGGTCGTGCTGCACGTCGCCCGAGCGGATGCGCTTGGCATTCGCGCCCGCTCGCTCGCGCGCCGTCTCCACCTGGGCCCAGAACGCGTTCTCGTCCAGGTAGTCGTCCTTGGCGAAGCCCGGGAGGTCCTCGCGGGCGGACTCACGAAGCATCCCCCGCGTCAGCCGCTTGCCCGAGAGCGCGCGGTAGATCCCGCCGAGAGGCTCGACACCGACGAGATCGCGGAGGGCAAGGACGTACAGCGGGATTTGCAGGCGAAGGTCGCGGTCGATGTCTCGAGCCGAATGCGCGCCTTTGCCCGATTTGTAGTCCTGGACGATCCCGCGAGTCGAGTACGGGTCAATGTCGATTCGGTCGATCTTGCCCGAGAGTCGGAGGCCGTCGCCGAGATCGAGCCCGCGCTGAAGCTCGGGCGCTGCACGCTCGGAGCCGAAGGCGACCTCGAGCCGGCGTGGCACAAAGGTCATCTCGGAGGTGGCCTCGTCGCGCAAGAACCCGTCGAGGTCAGCGATCAGCGTCTGGCGGAGCTCCGCTGCCTGGAGCTCGGTCATGTCGAGCCGAACTCCGGATTCCAACGCCGCGTCCAAGCAGGTACGAACGAGAGCGAGGGCGGCATCGAGATTCTCCGGTGTCACGCGCTCGGAGTCGAGCTCCCGCGGCAGCGCTGCGTAGAACCGGTTCAGCGTCGTGTGCACGACCTGCCCTCTGAGCATGGGGTCGGGCTCGGCGTCGATCGTCTTCGGGTCGATGACCCTCTCCACCAGCCAGGCCGAGGAGCAGTCGGCAAACCGCTCGAGCTCCGTCGCAGAGAACACCGTCCTGCTCGACATCGTCTCGAGAACCGCCGGGCTCGAAAGAGTCGTGGGACGGTCGAAGGCGTGACGGGCGCGCTCGAGCCGCCGCGACCATCCGTTCGCCGCGGCGAGCTCCTCGGCGCCCTCGGCGTCATCGACCGTCAGGCGCGCCAGCGCGCGCACGCGCTCGCGCTCGCTCGGGGCCGAGTCCAGGGTCCAGGTCAGGCTGGACAGCGGACGTCGACGGGTCGCGCGAGAGACCTCCGCGAGCGCGTAGAGCGCGCGGACGTCGTCCCAGAACGGGCTCGGCTCGCGCGGAACCCCCTCGTCGCTCGCCGCCTCACGCACGAGAACGAGACGCCGGGTGGCTCGCGTGCAGGCCGTGTAGAAGAGATAGCGGTCACGCGCGACCGTGTTCGGGCGCTCGAGCCGGCCACCGAGCTCGCGGCGAAGGTCGTCGTCGAGCAGCGGCGTGGGCCGGTCGCGCCGCGGGAGGCATCCCTCTTCCAGGCCGAGCAGGAAGACGACTTCGAAGATCCTCGTGCGCGCGCGGCCATAGTCGAGAACAGCCACGCGACCGGTTTCGGCAGCCGCAACCGGTCGTACGCTGGTTCGCTCGAGCGCGGCGATGATGTCTTCGGGAGCGATGCCGCGAGCGTCGAGCGACGCAGCGGCCGCGAAGCGGACGCCTTCAGGGATTTCGCGCGACTGGAATCCGCGCTCGCGGATGCCAGTCTTGCGCAAGGCAAAGTCCGCGAGCTCTTCAAGTGCGCGCTCCACCGCTCGATAGGCGCGCGCGTCGCCACGAGCGTCGTCTCCCACAGGCGGCGCGTTCAGCCCCCACGCGTTTCGGATCATCGTTCGCAGCAACGCGCGCGCGGCAGTGACCGGATCTGCCTCGGCGCGCAGCTGGACGAGCGCGGGGATGTGGGCGCCGCGCAGCTTCTCGGTCTCCTCCTCGACCCGCGCCGGATCTGCGATCGCGCGGCCGCGCAGGCGACCTTCGACGAAGTCGACCGAGCG
>JACDCN010000022.1 GCA_013817555.1 Actinomycetota bacterium | reverse complement strand
CGGCGGAGCTCCGCGCGGCGAGGCGCTCGCAGGCGCGCCCGTTCGCCGACGCCGTCTCGGAGGAGCTTCAGGGTCTCGGAATGGGAGACGGGGAGTTCCTGGCCGAGCTCCGCAAGCGGGAACCCGGGGCGAGTGGCGCGGACGAGGTCGCCTTCTTGATCCGGCCCAATCAGGGCCTGCCGTTCGGTCCGGTGGCCGAGACCGCATCCGGAGGCGAGCTCTCGCGGATCGCGCTCGCGCTGGCCGCGGTCGCGGGAGGAGAGACTCTCGTGTTCGACGAGATCGACGCGGGTATCGGCGGCGTGACGGCGCACACGGTGGCGTCGACGCTGCAGCGCCTAGCCGAGCGGGCACAGGTGCTCACGATCACGCACCTCCCGCAGATCGCGAGCGTCGCCAACCGCCACTTCCGCGTGGAGAAGGTTCCGGGCGACCCAACCCACACCCGCATCGAGGAGCTCGATGACCTCCTCCGGCGCGAGGAGCTCGAGCGCATGCTCGGTGGCCAGGAGTTTCTCGCAACCCTTAGCGGGGGTCAGGCTTCAGCTTGACCTCGGGGGTTGGGAACCACCCCCTGCTGTCGGAGATCCGAGACCTCAGCGGACCCGCCTGCTACGGTGAGACTCCGTGGCCAAGTACGTGTTCGTCACGGGTGGTGTCGTCTCCGCGCTCGGCAAGGGGATCGTCGCGGCGTCGCTCGGGCGCCTGCTGAAGTCCCGCGGTCTGTCCGTCACTGCGCAGAAGTTCGACCCCTACCTGAACGTCGACCCGGGGACGATGAGCCCCTTTCAGCACGGCGAAGTCTTCGTCACCGAGGACGGAGCCGAGACCGACCTCGACATCGGCCACTACGAGCGCTTCATCGACGAGAACCTGTCGCGAAACGCGAGCCACACGGCCGGCGCGATCTGGGACAACGTCCTGCGCCGGGAGCGCAAGGGCGAGTTTCTAGGCGCGACCGTCCAGGTCATCCCGCACATCACGAACGAGATCAAGGCCCGGATCCGCCGTGCGGAGAAGGTCTCGCCTGCGGACGTCGTCATCTCCGAGATCGGCGGCACGGTGGGCGACATCGAGTCGCTCCCGTTCCTCGAGGCGATTCGTCAGTTCCGGCGCGAGGTCGGGCCCGAGAACGTGCTCTACCTCCATGTCACGCTCGTGCCTTTCATCCCTGCCGCAGGCGAGCTGAAGACGAAGCCGACGCAGCATTCCGTCAACGAGCTCCGACGCATCGGTATCCACCCGGACATCGTCGTCTGCCGCTCGACCGAGCCGCTTTCCGACGACATCCGCGACAAGATCGCGCTCTTCGCGGACGTGGATCTGCAGGCGGTGATCGCCGCTCCCGATGTCTCCGACGTGTACCTCGTCCCCGAGACGCTCCAGGCGGAAGGTCTCGATGCACTCGTTTGCGAGAAGCTCGGGATCGACGTGTCAGCCGCCGACCTCGGCGAGTGGCGCGAGCTCACCGAGCGGAGCGGCGAGCTCGAGGAGGAGGTCGAGATCGCGCTCGTTGGCAAGTACGTGAAGCTGCACGACGCCTACCTCTCCGTCCACGAGGCGCTCAAGCACGGAGGTGTTCACGCCGGCTGCCGCATTCGGTTGCGCTGGGTCGATGCCGAGCACATGTCGTACGAGGAGGCGGTCGAAGAGCTGGAGCAGGTCGACGGCGTGCTTGTTCCTGGCGGCTTCGGCTCACGCGGCTGGGAGGGCAAGATCCTCGCCTGCCGCGTCGCACGCGAGCGCGAGATCCCGTACCTCGGCCTTTGCCTCGGCATGCACGTCGCGGTGTCCGAGTTCGCGCGAAACATCGCGGGAATGGAAGGCGCCAACTCGACCGAGATGGATCCGGAGACGCCGTACCCTGTCATCGACCTGCTCCCGGAGCAGAAGGAGATCGAGGATCTCGGTGGCACGATGCGCCTCGGGGCGCAAGCGGTCGAGCTTGCAGACGGAACACGCGCACGTGAGGCCTACGGCGAGGCCGTGATCCACGAGCGGCACCGCCATCGCTATGAGGTCAATAACGAGCTCCGTCCGCAGCTGATCGACGCCGGGCTGGTCATCTCGGGGACGTTCCAGGAAGGGAGGCTGGTGGAGATCGTCGAGCTCCCTGACCATCCCTGGTTCGTCGCGAGCCAGTTCCACCCGGAGTTCAAGTCGCGGCCAACGCGCCCGGCGCCGCTTTTCCGCGATTTCGTCGCGGCCGCGCTTGAGCGTGCACGCTCGCGCTCGGGCGTTCGGGCTGCCGCGTCGTAGAGCACTTGATCAGTCCGCGTCCCGCGCGCCAGGTCGCGGCGGCGATCATCCGCCGGGGAGACGAGATCGTGCTCGTACTGCAGGGCGCCCCAGGCGAGGAGCCATTCTGGGCGCTCCCGGGCGGCGTCGTCGAGAGCGATGAGCTCGTCCCTGAAGGGCTCACGCGGGAGGTGCTCGAGGAGACGGGTCTGACGATCCACCTTCCTGCGCGGCTCGGCTACGTCCGACAGATCCACAACCTGCGCCCGGCTGAGCTTACCGAGCATCGTGGCTCTGGCGAGGGCTACTTGGTGACCGTCTGGCTGTTCGACGTCGACGCGTGGGATGGAGAGATCGGTGCGCGCGATCCAGACGGTGTCGTCCATGAAGCCCGATTCGTTCCGATCGAGGAGGCCGTCGACCGTCTGCGCCGGACGCACTGGCTCGAGCTCGCCGCCGACTACCTCGAAGGCCGGGTCGAGCGGGGTTCACTCCTCTTCGAGCGCTGGAACGAGGACGGAAGCGTCGAGATCCTCGCCTGAAACGTCAAGTTACAACTTGTAACTTAGTCCCGTGGAGTCGGTTCAGCAGCCTCTGACCTCGCCGCTCGTCGGCCTGTTTGTCGAGCTCTGCGCAACTCCGAGCCCTTCGGGGCAGGAGCGCGTGGTCGCAGATCGGGTGGGCGCGTTTCTCACCGATCTCGGTCTCGAGTGGGACGAGGACGATGCGGCGGCGCGGCTCGAGGGGGACACCGGAAATATCTACTGCCGCCTACCCGCCTCGAACGGCAGCGGCGGGACACCGATCTTCCTCTGCGCACACACGGACACCGTTCCTCCGGACGCGTCCATCGATCCGGTCGTCGGAGAGGACGGGGTCGTCCGGAACGCAGCCGGAACGATCCTCGGCTCGGACAACAAGGCCGCGGTCGTGGTGATGCTCGAGGCGACGCGGCGGATTCTCGACGAGAGCCGGCCGCACGCGGGCATCGAGCTGCTCTTCACTCCGCAGGAAGAGGTGTCGCTCCGCGGCGCTGACGCCTTCGACCACACGAGGTTCGTGGCCCAGACCGGCTTCGTCTATGACCAGGGCGCGCCGATCGGGGAGATCGTGCTCGGCTCGCCGCACGGGCGGCTGCTCGATTTCCGCTTCCATGGACGATCAGCGCATGCAGGCATGTTTCCCGAGGAGGGGCGTTCAGCGGTGGCGGCGGCGTCGCGTGCGATCGCCGACTTCCGGCTGGGACGAATCGACGAGGAGACGAGCGCGAACGTCGGGACGATCACGGGCGGAACGGCGCGCAATGTCGTCCCCGAATGGTGTTCGTTCACGGCCGAGGTTCGCTCGCACGACGAGCGCAAGGCCGTGGAGCTCGTGCGCGAGATGCTGGAGACAGCGGCGTTCGCGGCGAGCCTCGGCGAATGCGAGGTCGAGAGCGAGGTGCGCCCAAGCTTCCCCGGCTACAGGTTCCGTGAGACCGATCCGCCGGTGGTGCTCGCGGCCAGCGCGTTACGTGCGGCCGGGTTCGAGCCGACCTATGCGCTGAGCGGCGGCGGTGCGGACGCGAATGTCTTCAACGCGCGCGGCCTCTCCTGCGTGAATCTCGCGAACGGAATGATGGAGATCCACACGCCTGCTGAGCACATCGCCGTCCAGGATCTCGAGACGATGGTCGAGGTCACGTTGGCGCTCGTCGACGCTGCCCGCGAAACCTAGGAGAGCGTCACAGAGCCATCGTCTGCCAGCGTCCATCCCGGGTTGTGGGCGATCTCCCACGGATGGCCGTCCGGGTCGACGAAGACACCCGAGTAGCCTCCCCAGAACGTCTCCGCGCCGGGACGCGCGATCGTCGCTCCGGCGGCCTCCGCCTCTTCGAGTGCGGCGTCGACCTCCGCCGGTGAGCGCACGTTGTGAGCCAACGTCACTCCACCCCAGCCGCCGCCGTCTGAGACAACCGTGTCTTCCGCGAGCTGCGCACGACTCCACAGCGCGACGATCATCCCGCCCGCCTGGAAGAAGACGACATCCTCGCCTGGCTCCGCTCGAGTTGTCCAGCCGAGCGCTTCGTAGAAGACTCGCGCACGCCCGACGTCGGCGACGCCGAGAGTGACCAGGCTCACCCGCTGCTCCATTCCCGCAGGCATTCTGGCGCATCTTCCGCGTGGGTCGCTATCGTCCGCGCGCCATGAGGATCGGCGTCGCCAGGGAGATCAAGCTTCAGGAGCATCGCGTCGCATTGACGCCCGCCGGAGCGCGCGAACTTGTCCAGCGCGGTCATGACGTTTTGGTGGAGAGCGGAGCGGGACTCGGAAGCGCCTTCTCGGACGACGCGTACCAACGGGCGGGAGCAGCAATCGTCTCCGTCCACGACGTGTGGAGCCGGTCCGAGCTCCTGCTCAAGGTGAAGGAGCCGATCGAGCCCGAGTACGCACGGCTCCGGCCGGGCTTGACGCTATTCACCTACCTCCACATCGCCGCCGACGAGCCCCTCACTCGGGCACTCGTCGGCTCCGGCATCACCGGGATCGCGTACGAGACGGTCGAGACCGACTTCGGCGCACTGCCGCTTCTCGCGCCGATGAGTGAGATCGCCGGCCGGCTCGCTCCGCAGGCAGGCGCTCACTATCTCGAGAAGCCGAAGGGCGGCCGCGGGATCCTCCTCGGCGGCGTCGCGGGCGTCGCGCCGGGCCGGGTCGTAGTGATCGGCGGCGGGATGGTCGGCTACAACGCAGCGGTTATCGCGATCGGGCTCGGCGCGCAGGTCACGATCCTCGAGCGCTCGGTCGACCGCATGCGCTATCTGGAGCAGATCCTGAGCGGGCGGGTCACACTCCTCATGTCGTCGAGCCTCCAGATCGAGGAGTCGATCAAGGACGCGGACCTCGTCATCGGCGCCGTTCTGATCCCGGGTGCCCTTGCGCCGAAGCTGATCACCCGCGAGATGCTCGGAGGGATGAAAGAGGCGTCTGTGCTCGTGGACGTCGCCATCGACCAGGGCGGATGTGCCGAGACTTCGCGCGCGACAACCCACGACGACCCCGTTTACACCGTCGACGGCGTCATCCACTACTGCGTCGCGAACATGCCGGGCGCCGTGCCGATCACGTCCACGCGCGGGCTGACGAACGTCACGCTGCCGTACGTCGAGACGCTCGCCGACCACGGTGTGATCGGGGCGATCCAACGTGATCCCGAGCTCGCCCGCGGTGTAAACGTCCTCGGCGGGCGGATCACGTACGAGGCCGTCGCAGAGGCGCACGGGCTCGAGTACACGCCGCTCGACGCCGCGCTTGCCGCGACCATCGCCTAACCCGCTCTCAAGTGTCCTGAAGGGCGACCGGCCGAGTCCGGGAATACGATCAGGGAGATGGAGCCCGAGCGGTCCCTCGAGCAGCGCCTCGCCGCCGTCGAAGCGCTGCTGAGAACGATCTTGACTCGCCTCGAGGAGATCGAGCTCCGATCTCCTGGCACCCGTCCCGAGGCGGAACCGGCATCCGCGGCTTCGTCACCACCTCCTTCGCCGAAACAGCAGCCGCCCGCGCAGCCCGTGGCGCCACAGCGGTCTGCCACGCCCGCCGCGGCTCCTACACCTCCGTCCCCGCCTCGCAGAGTCATGAGACCGGGGGAGACGCTCGAAGATCTCCTCGGTGGCCGCGTTCTCGCCGCCGTCGGCGGCCTCGCGATCCTCCTCGGTGTCGTCTTCTTCCTGGTCATCGCCGTCGATCGCGGCTGGATCGGCGTGGAGGCCCGGGTCGCGCTGGCGTTCCTGGGGTCGACGGCGCTCCTCGGCGTCGGCCTCTTCCTGTACGAGCGGCGCGGCCAGACCGATGCCGCGGTCGCCGCCGTCGCGACGGCGCTCGCATCCCTCTATGCATCGCTGACGTACGCGACGTCCGTGCAGGACGTCATCGCAACGGAGCCGGGCCTGCTCGTGGCGGGTGTCATCGGCGCGGCCGGGGCCACGATCGCCGTTCGCTGGCAATCCCAATTCGTCGCTGCGCTCGGGATCCTGGGCGCACTCGCCGCGCCCGTTCTCGTCGACAGCGGCACCTCGACTCTCGCTCTCGCCTTCACCGTCATCGCTCTCGTCGCAGCCGTCGCAGTGCTCCTGTGGCAACGCTGGGGGTGGCTCGCGATCGGCGCGTTCCTGCTCACCGCCCCGCAGCTCGCGTTCTGGGCCGGCGACCGGGACGATCTCGTTCTGCCTCTAACCATGCTGGCGCTCTATTGGTGCCTGTTCGTCGTCGCCGGGATCGGCTACGAGCTCCGAGTCCCGACCTCGGAGCTGCGCCCGTCGTCCGCGTCGGTGCTGCTCGTCAACGCCGGGTTCGCCGCGGCGGTTGGATGGATCCTGATCGACGAGCGGGGTACGTCGACCGGCGCCACGGCGTGGGTTCTGGGACTCACGGTCGCGCACATCGCCCTCGGAGGCTTCGGCTTCCGGCAACGGATGTCGAGCGAGATCGCGACCCTGCTTGTAGCTGTTGGGCTCGGCCTCTCCGGTGTCACGCTCGCGCTTGCGCTGGACGGGTCGGCCCTGGTGGCCGCGTGGTCGGCCGAGGCGGCGATCCTCGCGTGGGTGGCACGGACGACGGGAGAGCAGCGGACGCTGGTCTTCTCCGGCGCATTCCTTGCGCTCGCGACCCTGCACACGCTCACGGACGAGGCGCCACCGGATGCGCTCATCGACGGCGTCGCGGATCTGAACACCGCCATCGTCGCCGTCCTCTGCGTCGCCGTCTCGGCGGTCATCATGAGCGCCCTCGTGGCGTGGCCCGATCTCCGGATGCTCTTGCTCGGAGTCGCGGCCGTAGGGGCGGTCTATGCGGCATCGCTCTTGATCGTGGACGTGATCCAGGGTGACGCGCTCGAGCGCTCGCAGACCGCGCAGGTCGCGTTGAGCGCCTTCTGGGCGACGGTAGGGCTCGTCGCGATCGTCGCGGGACTCGTGCGGAATGTCCGGGAGCTTCGCTTCGGCGGCCTTGCGTTGCTCGGGCTGGGAGTCGCGAAGCTCTTCGTCTACGACCTGTCCGAGCTCGACGAGCTGTACCGCGTTCTTTCGTTCATCGCCGTCGGGCTGCTCCTCCTGGCCGGTGCGTATGCGTATCAGCGGGTACGCGACGTCGAGCGGGCCTCGTGATCCTGTTCGCGATCCTTGCGGCGACACTCGCAACGGCCGCAGCCGATGTCGACGAGACCACATTCCGATACACGCGAACGCTGAGCGCGCCGACCGGTCCGGTGCGCTTCGAGCCGGACAAGCGGATGTACGGTCACGCCAGGATCGACTTTCCTGATCTACGCATCCTCGACGGCGATGGCCAACAGGTCCCCTGGCGCCCGGAGCCCCGAGCCGCGGCCGTCCCGAGTCAGACCGTCCGGCTCGTCGCACGGGGGCGGCTGGACGGAACGGTGTCCGTGGTCGTCGACCGCGGCCCCGTGCGCCCGGTGATCGACCGGATCGCGCTCGAGATTCCCGACCGTGTCTTTGTCGGCACGGTGCTCGTGCAGGGGAGCAACACCGGGGCCGAGGGCTCCTACGCGAGGCTCTCGACGACCCCGATCTACGCCGTCCGTGGCGCCGTCGCAGCTCGCAGCACGACTGCGGTGTTCCCGCCGACCGACTACCGCTTCCTGCTCGTCCAAGCACGCGGCGTCTCCCAGGTCACCGGCGCGGCCGTCGCGCGCGATCCGTCACAACCTCCGGTCGAGATCGTCACGGCGCGTTCGACCAAGCGCGATCGCCAGAGCACGACGGTCGTGAGGCTCGATGTCGGCTTTGCGCGAGCTCCGGTCGATCGCCTCAGCATCCGCTCGAGCACGCCTCGCTACGTTCGCGAGGTGACGGTCGATGGCTCGAACGACGGCACGACGTTCGTCTCGCTGAGCAACGGCGAGATCGCCCGCTTTCCAGGCGTCGATCTCTCGAGGATTGCCCTCGCGGCACGCCATCGCTTCCTCCGGGTGACGATTCGAAACGGGGACGATGCACCGCTGGATGGGCTTCGCGTTACGACAGAGGCAATCCCGCGTCCGCTGCTCCTGGCAAGCGGTCACAAGCCCCCGTTCCGCCTGCTCTATGGCGCCGCGGCTCTTCCCGCTCCCGCGTACGACTTCGCGCGGCTCCCCGCCACAGCGACCGGCTTCGAGAGCGCCCGCGAGGGCACACTCGGCGCAGAGCGGGCGAACGAGCTCTTCGAGGCACCCGCCGACACGCGCACGTTCTTCGAGCGGAACGACTACCTCATCGAGGTATTGCTCGTCGTGGTGACGATCGCCGTTGCCGCTGGAGGCCTGCTGGCGCTCCGGCGCAGAACGAGCGAGTCGAATCCTTAGATCGTTCCCCGTCTCGCCCTGCGGAACAGGCGACCTTGGCCTTCACCATCGCCGTTCGCGCCGGGCTTGTCAGCCTTGTCGTTCTTCTTCGGATTCCGCTCGGTCGGGAAGATCTTGATCACCGCCCAGGTGATCGCCGCCGCCAGCGCCACGATCGCGAGGATGTAGCCGGCGAGAAGAAGCAGTCCGAGAGCCTTGTCCAAAGCCGCCGTAGAATAGCCGCGTGCCGCGGGCGTGCGTGATCGTGCTCGATGCCGTCGGTGCAGGTGAGTTGCCGGATGCGGAGGAGTACGGAGACGCTGGCTCCAACACGCTAGGGAACGTCGCCCGCGCCGTCGGAGGTCTCGACCTGCCCAATCTCGAGGCTCTCGGCCTCGGAAACGTGATGCCGCTGGAGGGGTGCCCGCCGCAGCCGGGCGCGCCGGCGGTGGCCGGCCGCCTCCTCGCGCGCTCGAAGGGCAAGGACACGACCACCGGCCACTGGGAGCACATGGGCATCGTCACCCCGACGGCGTTCCCGACCTACCCGCACGGATTCCCGGACGACGTGATCGACCCGTTTATGAACCGCACGGGCAGGGGAGTCGTCGGCAACAAGCCGGCCTCGGGGACAGAGATCATCCAGGAGCTCGGCGAAGAGCATCAGAAGACGGGGAAGTGGATCGTCTACACGTCCGCCGATTCTGTCTTCCAGATCGCCGCGCACGAGGAGACGATCCCACTCGAGGAGCTGTACGAGGGCTGCCGGGTCGCACGCGAGATCCTGTCGGGCCGTCATGCGGTAGGCAGGGTGATCGCGCGACCGTTCGACGGAGAGCCCGGGAACTACGCGAGGACGCCGAACCGCCACGACTTCTCGCTCGAGCCGCCACGCCCGAACTACCTGACGACCATCGGTGAGGCGGAGAACACGGTCTACGGCGTCGGCAAGATCAGCGACATCTTCGCGGGCCAGGACGTCCACGAGTCACGGCCGACGAAGTCGAACGTGGACGGGATCAACGCAACGATCGAGCTGCTCGAGTCGGTCGACGGGGGCTTCGTCTTCGTCAATCTCGTCGAGACGGACATGCTCTGGGGTCACCGCAACGACCCGGTCAACTTCCATCGCTGCCTCCAGGACTTCGATCGCCGCCTGCCCGACATCCTGGAAGCCCTCCGCCCCGGCGACCTATTGATCGTGACCTCGGACCATGGCTGCGACCCCACGACGCCGTCGACCGATCACTCGCGCGAACATGCGCTCCTGCTTGCGTATGCCGCCGGGAGGAACGCCGCCGGCCGCGTGCACGAGGAGGGCGAGTTCGCGGACGTGGGCGCGACGGTGAACGCGTGGCTAGGCGGGAAGGCGCCTGGCCGGCGCGTCCCCGGCCGCTCGATCGAGCTGTGACGCTCAACGACCCGGAGGTCGTGCGGAGGGACTATGCGTCGGAATCGAGACTGCTCGACCGGCGCTCGATCTACGAGACGAGTGAGGGACCGAGCACCTTGGACGTCCTCTGGGATCGCATCGCCGAGGCCGCTCCGGAACGGGTTCTCGAGGTCGGGCCTGGTCCGGGCGAGTTGTCGGAGCGGATGGCGACGGAGCTAGGAGCCGAGGTCGTCGCGATCGACGTCTCGGAGCGGATGGTCGAGCTTTGCCGCGCACGCGGCGTCGATGCTCGCCTCGGCGACGTCCAGGCGCTGGCGTTCGAAGACGCGAGCTTCGATCTCGTGGTCGCGGCGTGGGTGCTCTTCCACCCTGAGGACCTCGACCGAGCGCTGAGCGAGATCGCGCGCGTCCTGCGACCGAGCGGCCGGCTGATCGCGGCAACGAACAGCGAGCTTCACCTGATCGAGCTTTGGGAGCTCCTCGGGATCGAGCGCATCCGCTACAGCTTCGGTGCGGAGAACGGCGAGCGTTCCCTACGGGAGCACTTCGCGAGCGTCACAACACACGTCGTCGAGGGTGCGGTGTCGTTCGCCGATACCGCGGTTGCGCGCAATTACGTCGCTTCCTCGATCCTTTACGGGCACCTCGCCGACCGCGTCCCGGAGGTGACGGAGCCGCTGCGTGCTCGACGGATGAACGCCGTGTTCGTCGCGAGGAAAGCGGCTTGACGATTCGCGTCCCCGACCTCATCGAGCGGAAGCGGAACGGCGACGAGCTCTCGCCCGAAGAGATTTCCGAGCTCATTTTGGGATATGCGCGCGGCGAGATACCCGACTACCAGCTGGCCGCCTGGTGCATGGCCGTCTACTTTCGAGGGCTCAACGGGCAGGAGACGCACGCACTGACGGATGCGATGATCCGCTCCGGCGAGACGATCGATCTCGGCAAGGCGCTCGGCAGGCGCGTCGTCGACAAGCACTCGACCGGCGGCGTGGGGGACAAGACCTCGCTCGCGGTGGGTCCGATCGTGGCTGCGTGCGGGGTTCCGTTCGGGAAGATGAGCGGCCGCGGTCTCGGGCACACCGGCGGCACGCTCGACAAGCTCGAGTCGATCCCCGGCTATCGCGTGGAGCTGACCACCGACGAGTTCGTCGCGCAGGTAAAGGAGGTCGGTCTCGCGATCATCGGCCAGACGGGCGACCTCGTTCCGGCGGACAAGATGCTCTACGCGCTGCGCGACGTGACGGCGACCGTCGACATCGTCCCGCTGATCGCGTCATCGATCATGTCCAAGAAGCTCGCGGGAGGCGCGGACGCGATCGTGCTCGACGTCAAGGTCGGCGACGGCGCTTTCATGAAGACGCTCGACGACGCGCGCATCCTCGCCGAGCAGATGGTCGACCTCGGTCGGCGGGCCGAGCGCGAGGTCGTCTGCCTTCTGACCGACATGGATCAGCCGCTCGGTCGGGCGGTGGGACACGCGCTCGAGATCCGGGAAGCCGTGGAGACGATCACGGGTCACGGGCCGGCGGACTTTTCGGAGCTCGTGCTCGAGGCATGTGCCCGGCTACTCGCTCTTTCCGACCTCGACGTCGATCTCGAGGAGGGAAGGCGCCGCGCCGAAGGCGCGATGGCCGACGGCTCGGCGCTGCATGCATACGAGCGTTGGATCCGGGCTCAGGGTGGCGATTCCGATCTCGCTGCGCTTCCGCGTGCCCCGGTCGTACGCGAGGTGAGCGCGTCCCGCGACGGCGTCGTGACACGGCTTCGCGCCCTCGATGTCGGAGTCGCTGCGCTCGAGCTCGGCGGTGGCCGAAGGACGAAGGACGACTCGATCGATCACGCCGTCGGAGTCGTGTGTCAGGTGAAGCGCGGGGAGTCCGTCAGGCAAGGGCATCTGCTTGCGGACGTGCACGCGTGTGATGAGGAATCGGCGGCCCGGGGGGTCGAGGCGGTTCTCGCTGCGTACGAGCTCGGGGACACATCCCCGCACGCGCACGGCATCTTGCTCGACGTCATCGGGTAGCGGCGAGGAGGCATGCCGGAGCTTCCGGAGGTCGAGACGATCCGCTCACAGCTCGCACCGCGACTAACAGGGCGGACTCTCGTGCGCGTCGAGATCCTCGATCCCCGGCTCACGCGCCCGATCGACCTCTTCGAGGTCGCAGGGGAGCTCGAGGGGGATTCGGTCGCGAGCGTCGAGCGCCGGGGCAAGTACCTCGTTCTTCGCCTGGAGAGCGGACTCGCGCTGCTCGTCCATCTCCGCATGACAGGGAGCTTCGGCTTCGAGCCGACGACGCACGAGCGCGCCGTTCTCGAGCTCGACGACGGGACGAGGCTCGCCTACCGCGATGTCCGGAGGTTCGGAACCTGGCTAGTCCTCGAGAACGCCGAGCTCGAGCCGTATCTCGCCGCCAAGAACGGTCCCGAGCCGCTCGGGGCGCGCTTCACGGGGGAATGGCTCGCAGCTCGCCTGGCGGTACGAAGGGCGCCGGTGAAGGCGGTGCTGCTCGATCAGCGGGTCGTCGCCGGCCTCGGAAACATCTACGCCGACGAGGCGCTTTGGCGCGCGCGCATCAACCCGCTTCGGCCTGCCGAGAGTCTCGATCGGGATGAAGTGTGCCGGCTTCACCGGGCGATCCGGGTAGCGCTCCGTGCGGGGATCGAGCGCCAGGGCTCCACCCTCACCGACTACCGCACTCCTGAAGGCACGCGAGGGGCGATGCAGGAGGAGTTCCGGGTGTACGGTCGTGACGGCCTGCCGTGTCCTCGCTGCGGCACGACGATCGCCAAGACGCGCGTCGTGGGCCGCGGTACCTGGTACTGCCCGCGCTGCCAACCGCTGGGTTAGTCGCGAGGGCTTGGCGGGTAGGCCCGAAAGTGAAAGAGAGAGAGGAGCACGATGGAAGACGCGCAGATTCACGGCAGCATCGAGAAGCTCGTCGCCGAGGAACACGAGCTCTGGGAGCGAGAGGCCGCAGGCAACGCGACCGAGGATGACCGTCAGCGACTTGCGTCGATCAAGGTCTCGCTCGACCAGTGCTGGGACTACCTGCGGCAGCGTCGCGCGCTACGTGAGGCGGGACGCGACCCCGGCGCGGCGGATGTACGCGCACCCGAGGTCGTGGAGACGTACGAGCAGTAATCGAACCGGTACCAGCACCCGTCCAACCTAGACTTGGCCGCGTGGGACGGACCTACAAAACGGAGGCGGTGGTCCTGCGCTCGTTCCGGTTCGGCGAGGCCGACCGCGTCCTCCATCTGTACACCCTCGATCGTGGCCGTGTGGGAGCGGTTGCGAAGGGCGTGCGCAAGACAAAGTCGCGCTTCGGCGCCCGGCTCGAGCCGTTTTCCCATGTCGAGCTCCTCCTGCATCAGGGCTCGGGCGAGCTCCATACGGTCACCGGGGCGTCGCTCGTCGATTCGCACCGGTCCGCACGGGAGGATCCATATCGGCTGTCGGTCGGGCTTATCGGCGCCGAGGCGATGCTGCGCCTCTATGTCGAAGAGGAGCGGAACGCGCGTGCGTTCGAGGCGTTGACCCGCTTCCTCGGTGCTGTCGACGAGGTTCTAGGAGGGTTGCGCGGGCGTGCCGCACTCGACCCGCTGGCGCTCGCCTTCCAGCTCAAGCTGCTCTGGCTCTCGGGGTACGTGCCGCACCTCGAGAGTTGTGTCGAGTGCGGCAGCACGGACAGGCTCGTCGGTTACCTTCCCAGCGCCGGCGGTGGCGTGTGTCCGACATGCGCGCCGACGGAGACCGTGATGCTCACTCCGGAGGGGTTTCGCGGCATCCTCGAGTTGCTCTGGACGCCGCTTGCGGACGCGCACGGGCTCGGACTGGGGGAGAGGGCTGGCCGCGACGTCCTCGCCGTCGTCGTGGCCTCGTACGAGTTCCACGGCGGTTTCCGCCTGCGGACCCTCACGGCTTGATCGTGCGACGAGGCCGCTGCTGCAAGCAACGTCAGATACAAGGGTCTGACCCTGGGCATGTCCCAAACGGACGCTTGAAACTGCGCCGAGAGTGTGACGAGTTGTCTACACCTTGTTTCCCCCTACCGTGAAGCGCGCGCTCCGAGACGGGTACGAGCTCAACGACGACTCGTTGCGCATCGACCGTGAGGCTGTTCACCGCTACTCGAGCGAGGAGTCGTACTGGGCGAAAGGGCGGCCGCGCGCCGTCCAGGACGAACTGATCGAGAACGCCGCCCGCGTCGTCGGCCTCCACGAGGGACACCAAGTCGGCTTCTCCCGGACGCTCTCGGATGGCCACGCGCAGTCTTATCTCGCGGACGTGTACGTGCTCGACGAGCACCGCGGCCTCGGCCTCGGAGTCGAGCTAGTCCGCTTCAGCGTCGACGAGGGACCGTTCGTGAAGACGAAGTGGTTCCTCCACACCGCCGATGCCCACGACCTCTACCGAAGGTTCGGCTTCGCGGAGCCAAGCGACAGAGCCCTCGAGCGCTGACCCGGAATTACCTGCGACGACGCCCCCGATACGCGACGTGCGCGCCCTGCACTTTTCCAAGATCGGGGTCCGCCTGGAGCCGCTCGTACAACCACTGCCACCACTCGCCCACGTTCGGGTTCCCCTTCTCGGCTCGCTCGGCGTCGACCCAGCGCTGGAGGCGCGTCCAAGTACCGCGGATCCATCCTCCAACCATCCGGTCGAGCAGGTACTGGTCGACGACTCCCTCGAAGACCATCGACCCCCACATCTCACAGGCGCTGTCGACGGCAAGCGCGGCGTCGAGCACATCGGGGTCGGCCCGGATCACGGCGGGATCCGCCCCGTCCGAAAGCCGCAGGACGCGCTCGACAGCTCGCCGAACCTCCTGCGTTTGCACGGTACGGACGATGTCGACT